>CAYFLQ010000019.1:0-13220 GCA_964344065.1 uncultured Sphingobacterium sp.
ATGAACCTGGCACATCATTCAAATCACCTGCCAGGATAAATGGATAAGGAGATGCGTTTAAAACCTTGGTAAGAAAATCAGCCTGCATCCCATGCAACTCAAACGTTTTTTTCATTTTTTTGAGTAGGTATTTGGATTCCCTCATTTCATCTTTGTCTTGCTGTGCACGTTCTAAAATATTGTACTCTCGATTACCAAATCCGAAGGATTGGAGATGGACCGAATATATGCGAATGGTATCACTCCCTTTAATAATATCAGCAAAAACAGTTGCTTCAGAATTATCGGCTTGAGGGTGAGGATAAGGAACCACCCCACTTCTAACAATAGGAAATTTTGAAAAAACCGCAGTGCCACTGAATTGGTTGGAACGAAATATATCAGCGCCATCAAATTGAAGATAAGCATAGCCATACTGCTCTTTTAATAGTTGCAGTGGATTGTCATTTTTTTGTTTTGGTAATGAAATGAATTCTTGAAAACAAATGACATCAGGTTGATTGCGAACGACTTCATCCAACACTTTGTTGATCTGAGTTTTATTTACGGGACGAAAATTGCTCTCATTATAAGGTATAAAATGTCTTAGATTCCAACTCATCACTCTCAATACATTGTCTGTCTTTTTATCAACAAATGTGCTTGGTTTATGAAATGAAAAATTGAATTGAAAACTATATGCAGAAAGCAATAAAGCGAGGAGTGGAAAAATAAAAAATCGCGACAACTTTATTACCCAGTATACCAAAATGACCCCCACCATCAAAAACATGTAAGGAGACAGTAAACTTAAGAAGCCAATAAACCATAGGTAAGTTGGATGAATAAACGGAGAACTTGCGCACAAAAGCAATGCAAGGATGAAAAGCCATGAAATGAGCTTTAGTAGTATATTGCCTATTCCATTTGATCTTGATTTCATGAACGTCTACAGATCTTTTTTACTGGCTTGTTTTAAGAAATTCCTTTCCTCCTCAGTGAGGTGATCATATCCAAATTGGTTGATCTTATCCAACAATTCATCAACCCTTTTTTGAGTTAGTTGCTGCTTTTTCACAAATGGCTTTCTTCCAGATGCATCATAAAATGTTTGCTGCTTGTTTTGTTGCTGAGTTTTTTTAGATGGAGTGAAAAAATCAACCACCTTATTATACAATTCAATCATCCAAGCTCCTGGATCGGTACCTTGTTGCATGAGTCGTACATATCCAAACCCAACCAACAATCCAACTAAATTGGGTATCAATGCATAATAACCACTGGAAGTGGAAATATTTAATAAAACATAGACTGCTGCAATGATCCAAATAGGTATACCTCCACCCACCATGGGGAAAATCCTATACTTCGGAGAAATAGCAGTAGCCGCACTTGCCAGACCCAATATCCCTGGAATGACTCCGCTGAAATAAGCATATCCTGCGGTATCTGTTAAAAAAATATTGGTGATGAGGATGAATGAAAACCCAGCAAAAAAACTGCTGTAGATATATACAGGAAAAATCTTTTCACCTCCTACCAAATCTTGAATCAAAAATCCAAACATCCATGTCCAAATTAAATTACCAATTACCAGGATCAATTTTACTTCAGAAAATTGCATCGTAAAAAACGTCCAGGGTCTGGTTAGAAACTGTTGTGGATCTGCAGATAAAACAGACCAATAATAAATTTGTCGGTAGAATGCTTCGGGATCCATCCTATTAAAAGTATAAATACTCTTAATGAAATTGAGGCCTACAAAAAACATGGCCTGCACAATGATCAGCATCAGCAGCGGATTACTGGAATCCCACTTTGTATGGGGTGTATAATATTTCGAAGTAGCAGGCATACTAATAAAAATGTCTTCTGTTATTCCGATTCCAAATCATAACAATGATGATTCCAACCAAGGCCCCACCAAGGTGCGCGAAATGTGCAATACCAGTGGAAGCACTTGAAACACCTCCAATCAAATCCAACACTGCCAGTCCCAGCAGAGCCCATTTGGCTTTTATAGGGAATGGTATTGGAAGGATGATCATTTGACTGTTGGGAAAGGTATATGCAAATGCTGCAAATATTCCCATTACTGCACCGGATGCACCAAGCGTAGGCACATTGGTCATCATGTATAATTCCTCTACTGATATTTTTCCGGCATCAAACAATGCAGTGTATTGTGAGATATCATAGGTAAGCGCCAACGCTTGCGTGATGCCTGCACCTAAACCACATACCAAATAGAATATCAGAAAACGACCTGGCCCCCATAAATTTTCAAGCGTGGATCCAAACATCCACAATGCAAACATATTGAAGAGAATATGGAAGAATGATTCGGAAGAATGCAGAAACATATACGTGATGTACTGCCAAGGTTGATAAAATTGTGAGCTAAAATGATGCAATGCAAAAAGATTCTCAATAGAAATAAGATCTTGACCAATGGTAATCTGCGCCAACCAAACCAGACCATTGATGATGATAAGATTTTTAATCACTACCGGCAAAACCTGAAACCTACCTGGCCTGATGTCTGAATCCATAAAAGTAATTGAATAGCAAAATTAACAAACCTTGATCAATGTGACTTCAACTTCAATTGCACAACATTTTCAATATGATGCGTATGAGGAAACATATCTACAGGTCTTACCGCTGTTACCTCATATTTTTCTGCAAGCAAATTCAAATCTCGCGCCTGGGTGGCTGGGTTACAACTTACATAGACCACAATGGGGGCTTCCATACGAAGAATTTGATGCACCAATTTCTCATGCATACCAGCCCTGGGGGGATCTGTAATAATTACATCCGGACGACCATGTTTTTCAAAAAATTGATCTGTACACACATCGGCAACATCGCCAGCAAAAAAAATTGCATTACCAATGTGATTCATAGCAACATTCTCATTCGCGTCTTGAATGGCTTCTTCAATCAACTCAACACCAATCACTTTTTTTGCCAGGTCACTCACAAAAATTCCTATACTGCCTGTTCCACAATACAAATCATAAACGGTTTCCTTCCCAGATAGTTCAGCAAAGTCTTTTGCTATTTGATACAGCGTCTCTGCTTGTTTCGTGTTGGTTTGAAAAAAAGATTTTGGACTGATCTTGAATTTCCAGTGAGCAAGTTTTTCTATTGCAAATGGATTGCCATGATATAAAACAGGATGCTGATCAAAAATACTGTCATTGAATTTTGTATTAACAGTATAATACAGTGATGTGATTTCAGGGAATGAAGATTTCATGAACTCCATCACATCAGCAATCTGCTCTTGAATAGGTTCTCCAAATACAACATTCACCATCAATTCACCCGTTGTACAATTTCTGATCATGAGGTTGCGCATCAATCCAACATGATTGCGGATGTCATAGAAACTAAATCTTTTTTCGAGCACGTATGCCCTCAATAGATTGCGGATACGGTTGCTGGGCTCCTGCTGCAAAAAGCACTCATCGATATCAATGACTTTATCAAATGCGCCAGGAACATGAAATCCCAAAGCTGGAATAGCAGGCAGTCCCTGTTTCTCTCCAATGGGAAGATTCAATGCAGAGATCTCATCTCTTGTGAAATATTTTTTTGAACTAAAAGTAAACTCCAGTTTGTTTCTATAAAAAGTTGTTTCTGAAGCGGCTGCAATAGATTGAATGGAAGGCAATGAAATTTTACCAATTCTTTTGAGATGTTGTTCTACCTCCTCTTGTTTGTACTGTACCTGCTTATCATAAGGAAGCATCTGCCATTTACATCCACCACAAACTCCAAAATGTTTGCAAAAAGGCTCTACCCTGTCTTTTGAAAGTTGATGGAATTGTTGCACAGCGCCTTCTGCCCAATCTTTTTTGTTTTTATGAAGACGCACATCCACCACATCACCTGGAACTGCTCCTTCAATAAAAATTACTTTTCCATCCTTTTTTGCCAAAGATTTCCCTCCCGCAGCATAAGAGGTAACTTCCAAATTCAACATCATCGGGTCCTTTTTCCTTCTCATATTTAAGATTGATTTATAAAGTTATTGAATAATTTTGCCGAAAGCATAGCACATGAGAATTCTGGCATGGACAGTGTTATTTCTGAGTGTACATTTTATTGGGGCAGCACAATCTGCATACGAAATCAAAGCAAATATCAAACCCTTCAACAAAGGATATTTTTATCTGGCTTACCATTTTGGAAGCAAACAATATTTAATTGACTCTGCAAAAATTGAATCATCTGGCGATGCAGTTTTTACAGGAACAAAAAAACTGCAAGGTGGTGTATACCTCATTGTGTTTCCTGAAAAAAATGGATGGGTAGAATGCATGATCGACAAGGATTTGAGATTCTCAATGAAAGCAGATACGAGCAAGCTATTACAATCCATCCAATTTGAACATTCTGCTGATAATACAGTCTTTACTTCCTATCAGCAAAAGTCTTACGAGCTAGGCTCACAAATCAATGAGCTGAGAAAAAAACTCATTGGCAAGGCTGGTGATGCTGCTTATGACTCTATCAGCAATATCATGAAGACATTGGGGCAATCGATGCAGGATTACCGAATAGATATTCAGAAAAAATATCCGAATAGCTTGCTTACATCCATCTTCAACATCCTGAAAGATCCAGAAATCCCACCGGCTTCAACACATCCGAAAGGAAAATATGATAGTGTGTATGCATATAATTATTACAAAGATCATTTTTGGGATGGCATCAGTTTTACCGATGAGCGTTTGATTCGAACACCTGTGCTACAGGGAAAATTTGATCGCTATTACGATGAAGTGTTACCCCAGGTGCCAGACTCCTTAATGGTATATGCAGATAAGATGCTACAAGCCTCTAAGCCAAATGAAGAAATGTTCAAATTTTTTCTTTCGAGCTTAACAGATAAATATGTGAATCCAAAATACATGGGTCAGGATGCAGTGTTTGTGCATTTGTTTGAAAAATATTTTTTGACAGGTCAAGCAGACAGCTGGATGAATGAACAGTATAAAAAGTTTGTATTTGACAGAGGGTATTCATTGATGTCTAATCGCATCGGATTAAAAGCACCTGAATTACAAATGGTCGATACCCTTGGTAGGCCCTTCTTACTAAGTGCCATCCAAGCACCATTTACAGTGATTTGTTTTTGGGATCCAACATGTGGCCATTGTAAAGAAGAAGTGCCCAAGATGGATTCTATTTTTCAAGCCAAGTGGCGTAAAAATGGAGTAAAGATGATTGGTGTAATGGTAGATGGTGGAAAACAGAATTGGTTAAAGTTTATCAAAGATCACAACCTCATTGGATGGACGCATATTTATCAAACAGATGATATGAAGGATAAAATATACAAAGCAGGTAAACCAGGTTTCCGTCAATTGTATGATGTATATCAAACTCCCATGGTGTATTTACTCGACAATAATAAAAATATCATTGCAAAGAAATTAAGCTACCTGCAGTTAGATGAGTTCATGGAGGCCAAGAAAAAATCTCAACAGAAAACACCTTAAAATACTTCTGCTACAGCATCACGGATGATCATGGGCTTACCCAGTGTATAATAATGAAGTACAGGAACTCCAGCCTTTTTGAGTTCTTTTGATTGATGAATCAGCCATTTCAAACCAACTTGTTCACTCTCGGCGTCGGTTTTAGACTTGTTCATATCATTGATCAAATCTGAGGGAAGATCAACATGAAAAATTCTTGGTATAACAGTAAGCTGTTTTTTACTGGTCAATGGCTTTAACCCTGGAATGATCGGTATATGGATACCATTGGCCCTGCATTTGTCAACAAATTCAAAATATTTAGCATTATCAAAGAACATTTGCGTAACAATGTATTCCGCGCCTGCATCCACCTTTGCCTTCAAATAACGCATATCGGTGTCCATATTAGGCGCTTCAAAATGTTTTTCAGGATAACCTGCAACACCCATACAAAAGTTGGTACGAAATCCTTCTCTGATATCTTCTTCTAAATAAATACCATTGTTCAATCGGTCTACTTGTTGCAATAAATCAATGGCATATTTATTACCTGTTGGCTCTGGCTCAAAGCTTGCTTCATTTTTAGTTGCATCGCCACGCAACACCAAGACATTGTCGATGCCAAGAAAATTCAAATCTATCAACGCATCTTCTGTTTCACGCTTGGTAAATCCTCCACATATCAAATGTGGAACGGCATCAATCTGATAGTGGTTCATAATGGCAGCACAGATTCCTACTGTACCCGGGCGTTTTCTCACTTCGACCTTCTCAAACGTACCGTCTTGTTTCTTCTTGAAAATATGTTCGCTGCGATGATAGGTTACATTGATAAAAGAAGGCTTGAATTCCATCAAAGGATCCAGATGCTGGTACAAAGAAGCAATGTTTTTACCCTTCAAAGGAGGTAATACTTCGAATGAAACCAGGGTGTCTTTAGCCTGTTTAATATGATCAATTACTTTCATGCCCTTTGGTGTTAAGTAGGACTGCAAAAGTAAGGATAATATGCTGTTTAAATTTGATACATTTGTATAGCATGAGTCTCACTATTACTACGCAACAGCTCGTTAAAAGATACCACAACAGAACGGTTGTCAACCAGGTCTCTGTTGAAGTGAAACAAGGAGAAATTGTTGGACTGCTGGGTCCGAATGGAGCAGGTAAAACAACGTCATTTTATATGGTGGTTGGACTCATCAAACCTGATGAAGGAGATGTGTATTTGAATGACATCAACATCACCAAATTACCCATGTATAAGAGGGCTCAAATGGGAATTGGATATCTACCCCAGGAAGCATCTGTTTTCAGAAAACTATCTGTAGAGGATAATATTGCTGCTGTACTTGAAATGACGAAGTTGAGCAAGGAAGAACAAAAAGAAAAGCTAGAATCTCTCATTGCAGAATTTAGGTTATCACACGTTCGAAAAAACAATGGTGATTCACTGAGCGGTGGAGAAAGAAGAAGAACTGAAATTGCAAGAGCATTGGCGGTAGATCCAAAATTTATTTTATTAGATGAGCCCTTTGCAGGTGTTGACCCTATTGCAGTGGAAGATATTCAAACGGTGGTTGCAAGGTTAAAATATAAAAATATTGGGATCTTGATTACTGACCATAATGTAAATGAAACCTTATCAATTTGTGATCGTGCATACTTATTGATAGAAGGAAAAATATTTAAACACGGAACAGCAGAGCAATTGGCAGAAGATGAACAAGTGAGAAGACTTTATCTCGGAAGAAATTTCGAACTCAAACGCAAAGATTATCTGCATGAAGAAGCAAGACAGGATTTTAACATCAATAGCAAATAAATAACCAGCTATGAAACTGCTGAGTCCTGCCATTTCAACGCTGGCAAGATTGCGTTCCTGGAGAATTGAGGCGTGGATCGATCATCCCATTTCTGCTCAGAGAGAAGTTTTACAAGATTTGGTAACAGCGGGACAGTATACAGATTTTGGAAGAAAGTATGATTTTCCAAAACTTTTCAACACTAAAAATTTTAAGCAGGCCATCCCCATTCATGAATACAATGACCTCAAGCCATACATTGAAAGAATCATGGCAGGAGAAGAAAATGTATTGTGGAATACCCCTATCAATTGGTTTGCAAAAAGCAGTGGAACCACATCAGACAAAAGCAAATTCATACCGGTAAGCCATGAAAGTCTTGTCGATGGACATTATAAAGCAGCGAAAGATGTATTGTCGCTTTACTACATTCACCAACCACAATCGGATTTGCTTACTGGCAAAGGATTGGTGATTGGAGGTAGTCATAATATCGACAGCATCCATGAAGAGGCACATTTTGGAGATTTAAGTGCAGTGCTCATGCAGAATACGCCCTTCTGGGGCAATTGGATCAGAACGCCAGATTTAAAGATTGCGTTGCTCGATGAGTGGGAAAACAAAATTGAAATGTTGGCCCAATCAACCATGCATGAAAATGTCACTTCTATTTCAGGAGTTCCTACTTGGACCTTGGTACTGTTTCAAAAGCTATTAGAACTAACGGGGAAATCCTGCATCAAAGAACTGTGGCCTTCACTTGAATTATACATGCATGGCGGTGTTTCCTTTCATCCATACAGAGAACAGTTCAAAAAATTGATTGGCGAAGACATTCACTATTTAGAAATGTACAACGCCAGTGAAGGATTTTTTGCTGCACAGGATATACCTGGTAGTGAAGGAATGCTCTTATTTCTGGATCATGGAATTTTTTATGAATTCATGCCCATTGAGGAATATGGAAAGGCTGAACCCAGAACGATCGGACTCAAAGATGTTGAAGTTGGCCAACAATATGCTCCTGTGATCAGCACCAATGGTGGTTTATGGAGATACTTGTTGGGAGATACCATACAATTCACCAACATCAAGCCTTACAGGGTGATTGTAAGCGGGCGACTCAAATTGTTCATCAATGCTTTTGGCGAAGAACTCATTATAGACAATGCAGAAAGAGCGATCTCAGAAACATGCAAGCAGACACATGCCATCATTACCGATTACACAGCCGGACCAGTTTATTTCAGTGACGAAGGGAATGGTGCACATGAATGGTTAATCGAATTTGAAAAAGAGCCAAATGACTTGAAACAATTTGGAAACATATTGGACGAAGAATTAAAAAAGCTGAACAGTGATTACGAAGCAAAGCGATATAAGGATATTGCCTTGAGTGCCCCACTCATACAATCATTGCCACAAGGTCATTTTAATAAATGGCTTAAAAACAAGAACAAACTTGGAGGTCAACACAAAGTTCCAAGACTGAGCAATGATCGTGTGATGATTGAAGAAGTTTTGAAACAGTTATAAGTTGTAGGTTGTAAGTCTTGCAATTATGATACTATCTAATTAGTTAACTTCGTCCCAACTTATAACTTATAACCTACAACTTAGAACTAACATGAAACTCCTCGAAAATAAAATTGCCATTGTTACGGGTGCTGCACGCGGAATTGGTGAAGCCATTGCGATCAAACTAGCTGAACATGGAGCACACATTGCTTTTACCTATGTAAGTGAAAGCAGCGCAGAGAAAGCCAGCAATTTAGTTTCAAAACTTGAAGCACTTGGCGTCAAAGCCAAAGCGTGGAGAAGCAATGCGGGTAATTTTGGAGAATCAGAGTCCTTTGTAAATGATGTTGTAAAGGAATTTGGAACCGTAGATGTCTGTGTAAACAATGCCGGAATTTCAAAAGATAATTTACTGCTGCGTATGACCCCAGAACAATGGGATGAAGTAATGGAGATCAACTTGAAAAGTGTATTCAACATGACCAAGCAAGTCATACGTCCCATGATGAAAGCCAAAAAAGGTTCAATCATCAACATGAGCTCAATCATTGGAATTCGTGGAAATGCAGGCCAGTCAAGTTATGCAGCGAGTAAGGCAGGTATTATAGGTTTTACAAAATCAATCGCACAGGAGCTAGGCAGTAGAAACGTACGTGTCAATGCCATTGCACCCGGATTTATTGAAACCGACATGACTCATTATTTAAAAGAAGGTGAAGCAGCACAATCATTTCTTTCAAAAATTCCACTCGGAAGATTTGGCTCTGCCGAAGAAATTGGCAACACTACCCTTTTCCTTGCATCAGACATGAGCAGCTACATCACAGGTCAGGTACTCAGCGCTTGCGGTGGTTTGAATATTTAATTTCCCTATGCAATGAAACCATACGAAAAACTTTTACAGGAAAACAAACACTGGGCAGCTGAAACTCAGGCCAAGGATCCTGAATTTTTCAAAAACTTGGTGAACCTTCAAAGTCCTGAGTACTTATGGATCGGTTGTAGCGATAGTCGTGTTCCCGCCAATCAAATTACAGGGACACAGCCAGGAGAAATATTTGTTCACCGCAACATCGCCAACATGGTGGTGAATACGGATTTGAATTTGCTTTCAGTATTGCAATATGCAGTTGAAGTATTACATGTCAAACATATAATTGTATGTGGACATTATGGTTGTGGTGGTGTTCAGGCAGCTATGACTCAAAAATCATTGGGTATCATTAATAAGTGGTTGAGAAACATCAAAGATGTGTACAGGTTTCACCGAGATGAAATTGATGCAATCAAAGATGAAACAGAAAGAACCAATCGATTGGTAGAACTAAACGTACAAGAACAAGTATTGAATCTTGCAAAGACATCCATTATACAAAAAGCCTGGAAAGAACATCAAGCACCAGATCTACATGGTTGGGTGTACGGCCTTCACAACGGATTGATCAAACCACTGCTAGAAATGCCTGCAGGCACTCATATTGATAAACTATATGAATTTGACAACCTCTAGGTTATTGTCGAGCGTCAATTTCATTACATAAGGAAGCAAAAATATCCTCAATGGAACCCAACCCATTGAGGTATACAACTTTATTAAAAGTCTTATAATGGTCTGCTACGGCTAAGGTTTCGTTTTTATATACAGCAATTCGTTTCTTCTGAACATCAGGATCAGCGTCATCCGTTCTGCCAGATGTCTTTGATCTTCCAATCATTCGCTGAATCAATTCATCTTCTGGAACATCCAAGGCAAGTACAACATGAATCTCAGTACCATGTCCTTTCAACAATTCATCCAACGCCTCGGCTTGTGCTTTTGTTCTCGGAAACCCATCAAACAAAAAACCATTCACTCCTTTGTTGGCATTGATCACTTTATCAACCATACCAATGGTTACACTATCAGGAACAAGCTGACCAGCATCCATAAAAGATTTCGCTTTCAGTCCCAACTCCGTTTGATTGGATATTTCTGATCGAAAAATATCTCCAGTCGATAAATGCTTCAAACCATATTTCGCAATCAATTTTTCAGATTGAGTTCCTTTGCCGCTTCCCGGAGGACCAAATAAAATCAAATTGAACATTTCAGTCAGTTTTGGGGTTATATTCTTGTGGTTGTTGAAATCAAGGGGTTAAATATAGTTAGTTTTACGCATAAATTTTGGAGATGAAATACATGACATTTGCACTGGCAGGATTGATGTTTTTCAATGCTTGCACTGCTCAACAAAAGCCTTCAAAACCAAACAATATGGAAGCGAAAAAGAACAATCCGGTATTTTCCAGAACAAGCTCTGATAAAGTTGAAATCAGTGAGGACGAATGGAAAAAACTGTTGACTGCTGAACAATTTTACATCGCAAGACAAAAAGGTACTGAACGCCCATGGACCAGCCCTTTTGAAACTTCCAATGAAATCGGCACCTACTACTGTGTTGCTTGTGGGTACACCCTGTTCAAAAGCAATACAAAATTTGAAAGCGGATGTGGTTGGCCGAGTTTTTTCGAACCTGTTTCTAAGAAAAGTATTTTATATACCGCTGATAACACGCTTGGTATGAGAAGAACGGAAGTGCAGTGCGGAAGATGCAAAGCTCACTTAGGACACGTATTCAATGATGGCCCCCCTCCAACTGGATTGAGATACTGCATCAATGGAGTAAGTTTGGGGTTTGAGAAGAAAGCGGAATAAGAAATTCAAGATCTAAGTTATAGGTTATAAGTTGTAGGTTATTAGCAGTTTTCAACTTACAACCTACAACTTAGAACTCAGAACTCTTTCTATTTCG
The DNA here is from genome assembly GCA_964344065.1 of uncultured Sphingobacterium sp. Lineage (GTDB taxonomy): Bacteria > Bacteroidota > Bacteroidia > Chitinophagales > Chitinophagaceae > Pollutibacter. Next base: position 11,590 of record CAYFLQ010000019.1, read on the forward strand.
CCTGATCCATTTCAATCAGAACAGTAATATCAACATCTTTACCAACTGCCAATCCTCCTGCTTCGAGAGCTGGAGCATATTTCAAACCATACTGCAAACGATCAATCGTTGTTTTTGCTTTGAAACCAGCTTTGATACCGCGACCAGTATTGATTTGACCACCATAGGTTACATCAAAATCAACCGTCTTTGTAACATCACGAATGGTAAGATCACCTGTCAACTTGTATTTATTATTTCCCAATGGCTTCATGGACTTGCTCACAAAAGTCATTTTTGGAAATTTCTCAGCATTGAAAAAATCATCGCTTTTCAAATGACCATCTCTTCTCTCATTCTCTGTGTTAACAGAAGCAACATCCACAGAGAAATTGATTTTTGCATCTGATAGATCTGGTTTTGATGCAACCAAATTGCCATCAAAAATTTTAAAATTCCCTTCTACTTCAGAAACCACCATGTGCGAAACGGCAAATTTTACGTTTGAATGCACTTTATCCAGGTTCCATGTAGTTTGAGCGTTCACTCCGATTGCGATTGTCAAAAGAGCGAATAAGCTGAGCATTGTTTGTTTCATGGTATAATAATTAATGTTTAAACACTAAATTAATGGATTTGGAGTTCCTAACCAAATTCCAAGGTGAAAATTAAGCAAAGATTGACAGGCTAAGCCATTCATAAAAGAAATTTTCAATGCCGCCTATTAATCCATAATTTTCAGAAAATTCTTAACATGTCAGGCTCTAAAAAGTTCTCCCTTGCGTTGATATTGGTTACCGTTACCATGGGTGTTTTTGCCCAGAAATTCAATCTCGATCAATTTAAAAACTGGAAACCAAGAAATATTGGTCCTGCTGGAATGAGTGGTCGTATCACTGCCATAGATGCAGTTGTTGCTGACCCCAACAACATCTGGGTAGGTGCTGCTTCGGGTGGTGTTTGGAAAACCAACAATGCCGGAGGCAGTTGGGAATCAGTATTTGAAGAGCAACCCATTTTAAATATTGGATCCATTGCCATTCAACAATCCAATCCCTCTACCGTTTGGGTAGGAACGGGTGAAGGAAATCCGAGAAACTCAGTTAGCCTGGGAGAAGGAATATATAAAACCATAGATGGAGGAAAATCATGGAAAAGAATGGGCTTGGAAAAAACCAGAAACATTCACCGTGTAATCATTGATCCAACCAATCCAAATACCGTTTATGCAGGTGCCATTGGCAATCCATATGCTGAACATCCAGAGAGAGGGGTATTCAAAACAACAGATGGTGGTGAAACATGGAACAAAATTTTATTTACCAATGATACTTCTGGTGTTGGAGATATGATCATGGACCCATCCAATCCCAATAAATTGTTTGTCGCCATGTGGCAACACCGCAGAACTCCATGGAGCCTCAGCAGTGGCGGGCCTGGCAGTGGATTGTACATGACATTTGATGGCGGTAAGAATTGGAAAAAATTAGGTGCGAAAGAAGGATTGCCTGAAGGCAATTATGGAAGAATTGGATTGGCTATTTCTAGAAGCAATCCCAATCGAGTATACGCATTGGTAGAAGCAACCAAAAATGGCTTGTATAAATCAGATGATGGAGGATTGAATTGGACATTGATGAACAGCAATCCAG
>CAYFLQ010000020.1:0-3177 GCA_964344065.1 uncultured Sphingobacterium sp.
GATAATTGGCTTTTTGAATCTCATCCCAAGGCAATGCATCTGGATTGTCTTTTTCCCTGTACTTCAAATTTTCATATTGATCAGGTAAAACGATATTGGGAGTTACCCCTTTTAATTGAGTTGATCCTCCATTGATGCGATAAAACTTTTGAAGCGTGAGTTTTAAAGTTCCAATTTCACTGTTGTCCTTATTGAACAATCCATTACCTGGCTCTAATCCAATGTTTCTCTGAACAGTTCCTTTGCCATAGGTAGAGCTACTGCCGATAACCAACCCTCTTCCATAGTCTTGAATGGCAGCTGCAAAAATTTCAGAAGCAGATGCGGAGAATTCATTGACCATGACAGCTAATGGACCATCATATAAAACAGAGCGATCTCTATCTCTCAATACAGATGGATTACCTTCACGGTCTTTTACTTGCACTACGGGTCCTTCAGGAATAAAAAATCCAACCATTTGAACTACATCATACAATGACCCTCCGCCATTGTTTCTCAGGTCCATAATAAGGCCATCAATTTTCTGTTCTTTCAATTTGATGATTTCCTTGGCAACATCTTGAGAGCACCTTGCACCATTGGGTCTTTCCCAATCTGCATAGAATTCTGGGAGAAATATATATCCAAGTTTTCTTCCACCTTCATTGATGACTGCACTCTTTGCATACGTTTCTTCCAATTCAACTTCTTCTCTGATCATCGAAACAACTTTTACTGTTCCATCTGCTTTTTTGATGGTTAATTTTACTTCAGTACCTTTTTTACCCCTGATCAGCTTTACAGCCTCTGTACTTTCATATCCGGCTAAGTCAACTGGAGTTTCATTTGCTTGCCCTACCTTCAATACCTGATCACCAACCAAAATTTGTTGCGATTTCCATGCAGGAAGCCCTGGAACCAGGGAAGCAATTTTGATGGAACCATTTTCATCATTTCTCAACGAAGCACCAATTCCGTAAAACCTTCCGCTCATTTGTTCATCGAAAGATCTTTTTTCCAAAGGAGGGAAAAAAGTAGTGTGCGGATCCATGTACTCTGTAACAGTATTTACCAATAAATCAAAACGTTCATCCTCTTTTGTTCTGGTTATCATTCTGTCAAAATTTCGAGCAATCAACAATTTTACTTTGTCTCTTGCATCTTTTTCAAGAACGGCATCAGATTTGTATGAGGTATCTCCTTTTTTAAGTTGATCGCGCGCGTCGAGTAAATCCGCATATTTTTCAAGCACCATGAACTTTAATCGTTTTTTCCATAAATCTCTGCGGATGACATCGGTTTTGGGGTAATCCAATTTTTCTGGATCAAGCAAAATGGATTCATCAGTTGTAAACTGAAAGGGCGTTTGTAGGAAAACGGGGTAGAATGAGTTTACTTCATTGATTCGTTTCTTATAAATTTCCTCTACAGCAAAAAAGAATTGAATAGGAGCACCATGAAGTTCATTGTCGATTGATGTTTCAAATTTTTTCAACTCTTTGATATCAGAAGCCAAGAACATGTCTTTGTTGGGATCCAATGCTTCGATATATTTTTTGAAAATATTCTTTGAAAAATCATCATCAATTTTTCTAGGACTATAATGTGCTACTTCGAGCATCTCGGCAACTTGGGTAAAAATAACTTGGTATTTATCGGGAGGATTGATCAAACGTGTTGATCCAAATGCGATTAAAAATCCAGCCAATACAAAAACAACAACCAGCGGTAACGATCTTCTACTAAACATATTTTTAATGAGTTGATTAGGCATATTCAAATGTATAACATTTCAGATGCCTGAAAAAGAAGATTGGGAAATGATGAATGAAAGAAATGTTAAGAATAAAGAGGGAGGAAGATGGGGCTCGAACCCACGACCTTCTGAACCACAATCAGACGCTCTAACCAGCTGAGCTACATCCTCCGTGTTGTGAAGAGTGCAAAATTATGACAATTGTTTTCTTTGCCAAAATCCATTTTAAGTCACAACCAAAAATTTACCTTTGCATCAAATTAGTGTTCCATGAATCTTTGGCTGGCCCTCATCCCTATTATTTCAGCGTTTATTGGTTGGTTTACCAATTGGATTGCTATTAAGATGTTGTTTCATCCAAAAGAACCCAAAAAAATACTTGGCATTACATTCCATGGAATCTTCCCGAAACGTCAGGAACAATTTGCAGAAAAGCTAGGAAAATTGGTAAGTGAAGAACTGCTGTCATTCAAGGAAATTGAGGAAAAGATAACATCCCCAGAGAATGTAAATAAATTGATGCCTTTTGTTGAATCTAAGGTAGATGAGTTTTTGAGAGTCAAATTGAGTGATGCTTTTCCTGTTATATCCATGTTTATAGGTGAAAATACCATTCAACAACTGAAAGGAATTTTCATGGAAGAGCTGAAAATTATCTTTCCTCAAGTGATCAATAATCACATGAAGCACTTGGAATCTCAATTGGATCTTGAGGACATCGTTTCAAAAAAAGTTGCTGGTTTTTCAAGTGATAAATTAGAGTCCATTCTCAACCAAATCATGTCAAAAGAGTTCCGTTTTGTTGAAATCATTGGTGGTGTATTGGGCTTTATCATTGGAATCATTCAAGTGCTCATCACAACAATTACGGCTTAACTACGTTATTGTACTTCTTTTAACATTCAACCGGCAGTTAGAACGAAGGAATTTGTCTTTGGTGACATCTAATTTGCCATAACACACACGCATGACTAAGTTATTAGGAATATTTTTGATTTTTTCTTCTACAATTGCATTGGCGCAACCTCCTGCAGGTGCCAGACCCGGCGGTAATTTTTCTACCAATGGTCGTTTTTTTGGGAGAATTGTAGATTCAAAGACCAATAAAGGAATTGATGCTTCGACTGTACAATTGATACAAATCAAAATCAATCCTCAAACCAAGGAAAAAACAGAATCTGTTATTGCAGGGCAATTGACCAAGTCCAATGGCGATTTTAGTCTTGAGAACTTGCCAACCAATGGAGAAATGAAGTTGAAAATATCAGCCATTGGGTATTTGGCAATCGATAAAACAGTAAAATTTCAACCTCCCAATTTTGATATGGATTTGGGAAATATCAAACTAGATCAAGATGCAAAGCAATTAGAAGAAATCAAAGTGGTTGCTACGAAACCATTTATGCAAATGGGCGTAGATCGTAAAATTTTCAATGTAG
>CAYFLQ010000020.1:3187-3880 GCA_964344065.1 uncultured Sphingobacterium sp.
GAAAAAAACCTGGTTTCAACAGGACAAACAGCAACTGAATTGATGAAAAACATCCCAGGGGTTGATGTGGATATAGACGGCAATGTTTCATTGAGAAATGCCTCTCCTACTATTTTTGTAGATGGAAGGCCTACCAATTTAACATTGGATCAAATACCTTCTGATGCTATTCAAACAGTTGAGCTCATCACCAATCCTTCAGCCAAATATGATGCATCTGGTGGCACATCCGGTATCATCAATATTATTTTGAAGAAAAATAGGAAAGCTGGTTATAACGGAAACATAAGAGCAGGTCTTGATACCCGTGTTATGCCAAATATTGGAGGTGATATCAACGTAAAGCAAGATAAGGTGAACTTCTTTGTAAGCTCAATGTATAATAAACGCAAATCAATTGGTGTCGGAGAATCAGTAAGAGATCAATTTTTTACTGCACCAACTATAAGATACACACAAAACAACAATCCACTCAATTTAGGTTTTTTCAACTTTAACAGAGCAGGATTAGACTATTTTATTGACAATAGAAATACACTTACAGTTGCAGGAAATTTTGTTCAAGGAAATTTCAACAACACGGATTTGCTTTCAATTAAAACAGATACACTTTATTCTACTGGAACAAAATCTATTTTATCAGAAAGAACAACAGACTTCAAAACCAATTTTAAAAACTATGGTTCATCTGTT
>CAYFLQ010000020.1:3952-8344 GCA_964344065.1 uncultured Sphingobacterium sp.
GGATTCAACACTCAATATTTTGATATCAACAAAGTTGCAAAAGGAAACCCAATCAATCAAGCTCAGGAGGGTAAAGGTTCCAATACCTTTTACACTGCTCAGGTTGACTTCACAAATCCTATCAGTGCACAATCAAAAATTGAGCTTGGATCAAGGGTTGCATTGAGAGATTTTCAAAGTGAAAACCTGAACTACATCAATGGAATTCCTGTTTTTGCATTGAATGCAAACTACAAATTCAACGATAGGGTTTTGGCAGCATATTCAACCTATTCCAATGTGCTTGGGAAGAAAACAAACTATCAAGTTGGCTTAAGAGCAGAAAGTTCTAAGTACACAGGCACTTTGCTTACAAACGGAAAAGGTTTTTCAAACAGCTACCCTTTCAGTTTGTTTCCAAGCTTGAACTTGACTCACCAAATTTCACAGTCACAAGACATCCAGTTTAGCTATGCACGAAAAATCAATCGTCCCAATTTCTTCCAGATACTTCCTTTCATCGATTATACAGATTCACTCAATATCAACAGAGGCAATCCAAACCTTGTTCCTGAATTTACGAACTCGCTTGAGTTGAATTACCAACTCTCATTGAAAGGAAGTCATAATCTCTTGTTCTCTGGATATTTCAAACAAACAGACAACTTGATCACAAGATATCAAGTCAAAGAAACCAGTACGATTTCCAATAAAGAGATTTTGATCAATACTTTCATCAATGCTAACAGCAGCAGAGCATATGGACTGGAATTAACTTCAAGAAATCCGATCACAAAATGGCTAGAAACTACTACCAATCTGAATGTGTTCAATTCAAGCATCAACAGTTCAAATCTTCAAGTGGATCTAAACAATTCCCTTTGGAGTTTCTTTGGGAAAATTAACATGAACATCAAGATGCCTTCGAATATTACTTTACAACTTACTGGTGATTATAGAAGCAAATCCATTCTTCCACAAAACTCAGGTGGTGGTGGAAGAAACGGTGGCGGTGGTGGTCCTATGGGTGGTGGCGGAGGCGGCTGGGGCGGTTTCGTTCAAACAACCGCTCAAGGATATGTAATGCCTAACTATGGTTTCGAGTTTGCATTGAGAAAAGATTTCTTAAAAGAAAAAAGAGGTTCATTGACATTCAGCATGAATGATATCTTCAAAACAAAAGTATATGGATCCTATTCTTCGTCTCAATATTTTACTCAAACCAATTCTAGAAGAAGAGATTGGCAAGTGTTGAGAGTGAATTTCAATTATCGATTCGGAAAAATCGATGCGAGTTTATTCAAACGTAAAAACAATAAAACTGGTGCTGATGGCATGCAAGAGGGCATGAACATGCAACAATAAAAAAAGGCCGCTTTATAGCGGCTTTTTTAATCTCTTTTTCCAACCAACATTGGCACAAAAGAAAATTGATCAAATTTTTCTTCCATCAATGAGCCGTCAGACATTTTTGTAATCCGGTGCATCCTCTGCATGTTGTCTTCATCTAATGGCAACACCATCATACCACCTGGCTTAAGTTGTTGTATTAATTTTTCAGGGATATAAGGCGCAGCGGCTGTGATGATAATTTTATCAAAAGGTCCATAGGTGGGCAATCCTTCAAAACCATCACCATAAAACATTTGAAGGGTTGGGTATTTCTTTAAGTATGTAAACTCTTTGTTGGAGTCGTATAATTTTTTTTGCCGCTCAATGGTATACACCTTGGCTTTCAACTCTGCCAATACACATGCCTGATATGCACTTCCGGTGCCAACTTCAAGTATTTTTTCGAAGGGTTTAACATGAAGGAGCTGTGTTTGATAGGCAACAGTATAGGGTTGAGAAATGGTTTGATCCTGACCAATTGGAAATGCCCGGTCTTCATATGCCTGTTTTTCAAAGGCTGAATCTAAAAAGAAATGACGGGGTACTTGTAAAATTGCCTGTAAAACAGACGCATCACTGATCCCTTTCTCTTTGATTTGATCAACCAGTTTTTTTCTTAAACCTTTGTGCAGATAACTATCCTCTGTTGTTCTCATTCAGTATCCCTTTACACTTAGTTCAAACCAAGATCAGCGATGATTCTATCAATCTTGTCTCCTGCCGATTTCCATGCTTGATCAAAATATTCCGGTTTATCAAGCTTGCCTTGAACACTGAAATAAAATTTTATTTTTGGCTCAGTTCCAGATGGTCTTGCGCTGATCTTGCTTCCATCCTCCAACACAAATTGTAACACATTGCTTTTGGGAAGATCAATCGTACAAACCTGTCCGGATATCAAATCCTTTGCCTCTTTCGTTTCATAGTCTAACAAGCCAGTTACTTTTACACCACCCAAAGTAGATGGTGGAGTTTGTCTGTATTTTTCCATCATCGCTGCAATCTGTTCTTGCCCGTCTCTACCTTTTTTCGTTATAGAAAGGAGATGCTCTCTAAACAATCCATGCTGAACATAGAGATCTATCAATTTTGAAAACAACGTTTTACCTGCTTCTTTTTCATAGGCAGCCATTTCACACAAAATAGCAACTGCACTTACAGCATCTTTATCACGAATTTGATTTCCGATCATAAGTCCGTAAGATTCCTCCCCTCCTATCACATAATTTTCTGTTGCTTCTTTCGATTTAATCAATTCAGCAATCCATTTAAAACCTGTCAATACATTGTAACAGTTGATATTGCTTTTGGAAGCGATGATGTCAATCATATCAGTGGTGACCACTGTTTTAACCACCATATCATTTTCCTTGGCCAGTCCCTTCTTTTTTCTGGCTTCAATCAAATAATTAAAAGCCAATACAGCAGTTTGATTGCCATTCATCAACACCCAGTTTCCATGATGATCTTTTACACCAATGCCTACCCTGTCTGCGTCTGGATCTGTGCCTAATAATATATCAGCATCGATTTCTTTTGCTTTTTTCAATCCCAAGCTCATCGCTTCACTTTCCTCTGGATTTGGGTATACCACTGTTGGAAAATTTCCGTTGGGTTCAATTTGCTCGTCCACCAACACAACATTTTCAAACCCAAACGCTTTCAATACTCTTGGCACCATTGTAATTCCAGTTCCATGTATGGGGGTATATACAATCTTGAGATCCTGTTGCTTTTGTATGATATCTGGATATACGCTTAAACTTTTCAACATCTCTACATATGCAGCATCCATTTCTTCACCAACAAGATGAATATTGTGTTCACCTCCTTTCCATTTGACATCATCAACACTTGCAATTTTCTCCACTTCTACAATTACATTTTTATCATGTGGGGGAACCAATTGCCCACCATCATTGAAATATGCTTTGTATCCATTGTATTCTTTTGGATTGTGGGATGCTGTACAGACAACCCCTCCATGACAATTTTTGTGGCGAATGGTGAATGAAAGTTCAGGCGTTGGACGCAATGCTTCAAATAAAAAAACCTGTATCCCATTTGCGGCCATGACATTGGCCGTGATTTCAGCAAATAGTCGACTGTTGTTTCTGCTGTCATGTGCTACAGCAACTCGAAGCTGTTGACCAGGAAACATTTTGATGAGATAATTTGCAAACCCCTGGGTTGCCATCCCAACAGTGTATTGATTGATTCTATTGGTACCAACTCCCATGATGCCTCGGAGTCCACCTGTTCCAAACTCCAGATTTTTATAAAACGCATCCCCCAATTCGGTTGGGTTTTCCTCTTGCAATTTTTTGATGGTTTCTTTGGTGGCCGCATCATAATTTCCATCCAACCAGCTGTCTATTTTTAGCTGTATTGATTTTTCCATGCCATAGATTTTTACAAAATTAACAATAGATCTTGAGATGCTTAGGCTAAATAAGCACCTTGTAGCTCTCCATCTTTAAATTCAACTGAAATATGATCTTCTAACGTAGTGGCAAGTGATACACCGACGTAATCTACATGTAAAGGGTATGTCTTATAACTCCTTTCCACGAGGGTTGCAGTTTGAATGTTTTTGGGAGCTTGAGCGAGAATCGGTTGAATCGCATGAAGCATTGCTTTACCACTGTTTACAACATCATCTACGATCAACACAACTTTGTTACCAAAATCAATCGATGCATCAATTTTGCATAGAATGGGGTTGGTTTTATCCAGTTCAATGGCTGAAAGTTCTATGCGAAAAGAGGATATTTCTTCCAACACCTTCTTGATCTCCAGCGCCAATAAATAGCCATTTTCTTTTACACCTGCTATATGAATGGATGTGCTGTCTGCATTTCTCTCTAAAATCTGGAAGGCGATCCTTCTTAATTTCATGTGTGCTTTTTCAGCACTTAATATGTATTTCTTGTTCATTTTAAGATAGAATTACTGTTACATCATGTAATTTAGCATAACTAAGTTTTTTGCATGGAAATTTCCCAACAAATTCTTTTTGCG
>CAYFLQ010000020.1:8354-13035 GCA_964344065.1 uncultured Sphingobacterium sp.
GTCCTTTTTTCTGCTATTTACTTTTTTTCAAAAAGAATGTCCTTGATCAAGCAACTTATTTTCATGGGACAACACGAAATCATCGCTGATCAACCCTTTCAAAGATGGAAGAACGTATTTTTTCTTGCATTGGGACAAAAGAAGATGTTCAAAAACATACCGGTTGCATTGCTTCACCTGTTCGTCTACGCTGGCTTCATCATTATCAATATCGAAATGCTAGAAATCGTTATTGACGGATTATTTGGAACACATCGGATTTTAAGCAGTTGGGTTCCCAGATTATATCCTACACTGATCAACAGTTTCGAAATACTTGCTGTATTGGTGATTGTTGCGTGTGTTGTTTTCTTCATCAGAAGAAATCTTTTAAAAGTAAGTCGATTAACATCGAATGACTTAACTGGATGGCCATCAAAAGATGCTAACATTATATTGATTACAGAAATCATATTGATGTTGTTGTTCTTGAAGATGAATGCAGCAGATACTTATCTTCAATCTAAGGGCATTGAGCCTTACTCGACACATCTGACAGGATCGTTTATTTTTTCATCATATGCACACCCCTGGTTTGAATATTTTTCCATCCAGACAATTGTTTTAACAGAAAGAGCTTGTTGGTGGTTACATATTGTTGGCGTGTTGTTGTTTTTAAATTATTTGTCACGCTCAAAACATCTCCACATCATTCTGGCTTTTCCCAACGCTTACTATGCTCGCCTTGAGCCTGTAGGAAAAATGAAAAACATGCCTTCTGTACAACTTGAAGTGAAGTATGCCTTTCAACCAGAACTGGCACCAACTGGTACACCTGAGCAAGCACATGCATTTGGCGCAAAAGACATCAATGACTTATCGTGGAAAAACATACTGGATGCTTTCAGTTGCACTGAATGCGGTAGATGTACTTCAGCATGTCCGGCTAACCAAACCGGTAAAGTTCTTTCCCCCAGAAAAATAATGATGTCTACTCGTGATAGAGCAGAAGAAATTGGCAAAAAAATCGAACAGCAAAAAGATTGGAGGTCAGAGGAAAAATCACTGTTGTATCATTATATATCTGAAGAAGAAATCAGAGCATGCACTACCTGCAATGCTTGTGTGGAGGCTTGTCCGGTTAGCATCAATCCACTTGATATTATAGTACAATTGAGAAGATATCTAATCATGGAAAAAAGTGCTTCTCCACAGGAATGGACATCCATGTTTGGTAATATTGAAAACAATTTTGCACCATGGAAATTCTCACCTGATCAAAGGATGAATTGGACAAAAGAATCTATATGAACGTACCGATTTGGTCTGAAGAAATAAGTAAAGGCAACTCACCAGAAATATTATTCTGGGTGGGTTGTGCTGGCAGTTTTGATGCCAGGGCACAATCTATTACCAAGGCATTTGCTTCCATATTAAACAAAGTTGGAGTTTCCTATGCCATTCTTGGAAATGAAGAAATGTGTACAGGAGATCCTGCAAGAAGAGCAGGAAATGAATTTCAGTTTCAAATGATGGCCTATCAAAACATACAATTGTTAAACAGCTATCAAGTAAAAAAAATTGTTACTGCGTGTCCACATTGTTTTAATACACTCAAAAACGAATATCCTGAACTTGGAGGGCATTATGAAGTCATTCATCACAGCACAATGCTTCAGCAAATGATCGATGAAGGAAAAATTGTAATGAGTGAAGATGGCCATTTCAAAGGAAAGAAAATCACCTTTCATGATTCATGCTACTTGGGAAGAAGCAATCAAATATATCAAGCACCAAGAACAGTGATTGAAGCGCTGGATGCTTCTTTGGTTGAAATGAAAAGATGCAAGAGCAATGGTCTCTGTTGTGGTGCAGGTGGTGCACAAATGTTTAAAGAAGAAGAAAAAGGGATCACAAGAGTAAATCTTGAGAGAACAAAAGATGTAATAGCATCAGGTGCATCGATTGTAGCTGCTGCTTGTCCATTTTGTAATACCATGTTAACAGATGGAATCAAACTGAACGAAAAACAAGAGGAAATCAAGGTATTAGACATTGCAGAGCTTATTGCACAATCCATTGAATCATGAATTTGACCTACACACATTTAATACCTGCTGACTTCCACCCAACCTCCAGGGTGTGGGTGTATCAATCCAATCGAATGTTCAACATCGCCGAGGCATTGGAAATTGAAAAAATACTTACTGATTTCACAGATACTTGGAAATCACATGGAACACCTGTTAAAGGATTTGCCACGTTGTTTTTTGGTCAATTTATCATTGTGATGGCTGATGAAGAGCAAACTGGAGTGAGTGGATGCAGCACGGACAGTTCAGTTAGAGCTATCAAATCCATTGAAAACCAATTTAGTGTATCCCTTTTTGAAAGGACAACGCTTGCCTTTGTTGTAAAAGATAAAATTGAACTTCTCCCGTTCAATCAAGTACAATATGCCTTTGAAAATGGATTTCTAGATGATCAGACACTATTTTTTGATCATTCCATTCAAACCAAAGCTGATCTTTTATCTCATTGGATCACCCCCATTTCAGCCTCTTGGCTCTGGAAACGTATGAAGTCATAATTTTAACAGGTGACAATTTGTCACATTCCCTAGTTTTCTTAATTTTGCGGAATGTTTGAAATAGAACAAAAAGTGATGGATGAAGCTCGTCAGGGCGAAGCTTATCAGGGACTTGAGGAAGAAACCCAAGTTTCTGAAAAGAGGTTTTATATCGAAAGTTATGGATGTCAAATGAACTTCAGCGATAGCGAAATCATCGCTTCGATCCTGAATAGTTCAGGATTTGGATCTACCAGGGAAGCAGAAAATGCAGATTTGATTTTACTCAACACCTGTTCCATCAGAGAAAAGGCCGAACAGACCATTAGGAAACGACTGACCGAATTCAAAAAAATAAAGAAAAACAATCCTGGTTTGCTGATTGGTGTCCTGGGCTGTATGGCAGAGCGTTTGAAAAGCAAATTATTGGAAGAAGAAAAACTGGTAGAAATTGTAGTAGGTCCGGACGCCTATCGAACGCTTCCACAATTGATTGAGGAAGCAGAAACTGGAACTAAGGCCGTCAATGTTTTATTAAGCCGAGAAGAAACTTACGCCGATATATCCCCCGTCAGAATCAATTCCAACGGCATCACTGCTTTTGTAAGCATCATGCGGGGCTGTAACAATATGTGTGCTTTTTGTGTGGTTCCTTTTACGAGAGGTAGAGAAAGAAGCAGAGACAATGAGTCCATCATCCATGAGTGCAAAGATTTATATGAAAGGGGGTTCAAAGAGGTAACATTATTGGGGCAGAATGTCGACAGTTATTATTGGGTTGATCCCATCAGCAATCATGCAATAGATTTTGCGATGCTATTAGAACAAGTTGCATCGATAAGCCCTAAACTTCGGGTTCGATTCAGCACATCTCATCCAAAAGATATTACTGAGAAAGTGCTTCAAACCATGAAGGCACATGAAAATATTTGCAAATACATTCATCTTCCCATACAAAGTGGTTCAACAAGAATTTTACAATTGATGAACAGAACCTATACAAGAGAATGGTATCTGGCAAAAGTAAAAAGAATTAAAGAGGTCATGCCCGATTGTGCAATCAGCTCTGATATCATTGCGGGCTTTTGCACTGAAGATGACAATGATCACAATGACACATTAGACGTCATGCGTGCATCGAAATATGAATACAGTTATATGTTTATGTATTCTGAACGGCCCGGAACATTGGCAGCAAAAAGATATAAAGATGATGTGCCTGTAGAAGTAAAACAAAAAAGATTGGCGGAGATCGTAAGTCTACAAAATCAACTCTCACTTGAAACCAATAAACTTGATATTGGAAAAACAGTTGAAGTCTTGATTGAAGGAAACTCAAAAAAGAGTGATGAACAATGGATGGGAAGAAATAGTCAGAATAAAGTGGTTGTTTTTGATAAAACAGATGCAAGACTAAAACCAGGTGACTATGCCATGGTGGTGGTACACGATTGTACGCAGGGGACTTTGATTGGAAAAATTGTTTCCTAAAATTGAATGTGATGGATTTACAAAGTTTAAAAAACAGATTTGGCATCATTGGTAATTCACCTGCATTGAACTATGCATTGCAAGTTGCTTCACAAGTTGCCAATACTGATTTAACAGTCTTGATAGTTGGTGAAAGCGGTGTAGGTAAAGAAATTTTTTCTCAAATCATACATGCACTGTCACCTAGAAAGCACAATCCTTTTATTGCAGTCAACTGTGGAGCGATCCCAGAGGGTACGATAGATTCGGAATTATTTGGACATGAAAAAGGATCCTTTACAGGCGCGGTAGATGCACGCAAAGGGTATTTCGAAACCGTCAATGGTGGCACGTTGTTCATGGATGAAATCGGAGAAATGCCCCTTGGAACGCAAGCAAGATTGTTGCGTGTACTTGAAAATTCAGAATTTATTCGCGTAGGATCATCAAAAGTTCAAAAAACGGATGTTCGTGTAATTGCTGCAACCAACAAAGATTTACTTATAGCTACGCAAAGCAATAAATTTCGTGAAGACCTTTATTATAGATTGAATACTGTACCCATCAGGGTTCCTTCACTGAGAGAAAGAAAAGAAGATATTATATTACTGTTTAGAAAATTTGCAGTTGACTTTGCTGAAAAATACAGAACCAGTCCTATTC
>CAYFLQ010000021.1:0-12911 GCA_964344065.1 uncultured Sphingobacterium sp.
ACTTAAAAACATACTAAAAATATATGTATTTCAAATGTCGAGTAGCTTGAATTGGGTATCCTTGTGTCATCAAGTGCCGTTTATACCTATGAGAGCATCCACTTGTTTTAATCCAATTTCATGTATGTAAAATCATACTAGGACCCCGCCCATGCGGGGTTCTTGTTTTCGAAACCGGGAAAAATATCCCTAAAATTCACTGAATGCCTCTCTTTTACCAACCCATTGCATACAAGCACTTTCAGTTCTTGTTAAATTTGTAACTCAATCAAGTATATGATCAAAACTGGAAATATTACCGTTAGTATCTACACAGAGATGACTCCCAACCCTGAAACAATGAAGTTTGTTGCCAACAAGCTGCTTTATCCAGGTAAAAGTGTTGATTTTCAGGATGTAGATGCTGCAAAGCCTTCTCCACTGGCATTGGAACTTTTCAGTTTCCCATTTGTAAAAAGCGTGTTTATCGCCAGCAATTTTGTTACACTGACCAAAACATCTGAGACTGATTGGGAAGACGTAAAACCTTCTATTCGTCAATTTCTCAAAGATTATTTAGAAGATGGGAAGATCATAGTAAATGAGGATGAACTTCCTGCCACACAATCAACTGATGGCAACATTGTACTTTCTGAAGATGGCGATGTGGTGAAAAGAATCAAGGAGTTATTAGAAAATTATGTGAAGCCTGCAGTTGAAATGGACGGTGGGGCTATACAGTTTAAAAAATTTGAAGAGGGAGTTGTTACACTCATGTTACAAGGTAGTTGCAGTGGTTGTCCTTCTTCCATGATCACACTCAAATCTGGTATTGAAGGAATGATGAAAAGAATGATTCCAGAAGTAACAGAGGTAGTGGCAGAAGCCGAGTAATTCTATCCTGATGCAGGCACTTGAAATCATTGCCATTCTCTCAGGCATCATCTCTGTTTGGTTTTCCAACAAAGAAAATATTTGGGTCTATCCCTCTGGGTTGATCGGAACTATTCTATACGTATACATCAGCATTCAAGGAGATCTATATGGGGAAGCAGCAGTCAACCTTTTTTATACCATCATGAGTCTATATGGATGGTACAATTGGTTGAGAAAGGATCAATCATTTAAACCAATTGTTCGCATCACCTATTCTAATTCATACGATTGGAAAATACAACTAGGATTCTTTGCTGTTATGTATAGCATCATTTATGTCTCACTTTATTTCATCAAGGAATATTTTAGTCCGGGTGCGATTCCTTGGGCAGATGCACTTGCCTCATCTGCAGCATTTACTGGAATGTGGCTCATGACCAGAAAAAAAGTTGAAAGCTGGATCTGGTGGATCATTACAAACCTTGCATCCATTCCTCTCTATTTTGTAAAAGGGTATACCTTCACATCGGGCTATTATACAATTTTATTGGTAATGGCAGTATTCGGATTTTTTTCCTGGAGAAAAAAAGCACATGAAACATCAATCGTCCAATAAGATGTTGAAGATTGTAGTTGTCGGACCAGAATCAACTGGTAAGAGCACACTCTGTGCAAGTCTCTCCAATCATTTTAAAACTGATTGGTGTCGGGAATATGCAAGAGATTTTCTTCTGCAACATGGAACAAATTATACGTTTGATGATTTATTAGAAGTTGCCAAAGGCCAATTACACACAGAAGACTCTTGCATTCAAAAGCTGCGAACAGAAGGTAAATCAATTGTTTTCATTGATACAGATATGTATGTGATGAAAGTGTGGTGTGAATTTGTTTTTGGAAAATGTCATCCATTTATTTTGAATGAAATTATTCATCGAACATACGATGGGTATCTGCTCTGTAAACCGGACCTTCCATGGGTGAAGGATGAACTGCGTGAGTATCCAGACCTCAAAACCAGGGAGTTGCTTTATCATCATTATAAAGACATATTGATCAATCAATCCACGCCTTGGTATGAAGTAAACGGTGAAGATCCAAGTAGAACAAACAATGCATTAAAGTGGGTAGAGCAATTAATGGCGACCATTGATTAAACGGGCAATGTCCGGATCGTCGTCCAAATTGTTCATTTGTCTTACAACCCAAGGATATTTTCTACCAACATATGTGGACAGTGGCTTAACAGTATATCTTTTAGGGTTGGGTAAGCTTGATGCAATCATCGCTGCTTCTGTTCTTGTTAAATTGGAAGCCCCTTTCTGAAAATATTTTTTGGAAGCTGCTTCAATGCCAAAAATTCCTTTTCCCATCTCAGCTTCATTCAGATATATCTCTAAAATTCTCTCTTTACCCCAAATCAATTCTATTAAAAAAGTGAAATACACTTCAAGCCCTTTCCTGAACCAGCTTCTGCCTTGCCAAAGGAATACATTTTTTGCAACCTGTTGGCTGATGGTAGAGGCACCCCTTATTTTTTTTCCCTTTTTCTTTTTATTAAAATTCAATGCTTTTTGAATGCTCTTTATATCAAATCCATTGTGATCAGGAAAAAGTTGATCTTCAGATGCAATCACTGCCAACTTCCCATTTTTTGAAATTTCATTCATCGAAACATGTGAGCGGTGAAATCCATCTCCACTCACAATACTTGTAATTTGTGTAATAGTGAGGGGTACGTTGACGAAACGAAGTATAACCACATAGGATAGATGTGAAATGAGTAAAATGAAAAATATTTTTTTTATGAACCTAAACACCTGTTTCATTTTAATGGTACGTATTGCAAGTGATATCTTTTGCCCATTTTTACAGTTGAAGTATGTGTTTTTTTGAGTATCCATCCGCCCAAGATTACCCCACCTGCCTTCGCCATATTAATCCCATCAACTGGTTGTTTTAGCAGAGCAGCATTGATTAAGTTTAACAATGCATAACTAAGTCCACCTGCTATAAATAAATATCCGTTTTTGATAATACTCATTCCGGCTTTGGGTTTGAATATTTCACCAACTTCATTGATGTTAATTTTTGTAAGTCCGATCGACAACGTATCCCAAACACTTGTTCCCCACATTGTATATCCTTTTCGTTCAACAAACGTATTGATGTAAAAAGTGTCCTTGTCAATTTTTTTAATCCTTCCTTTGATATCTTCTCCATTGACGGTGATCAGTTGAATGGGGGTTTCAGCAAGGTAAGTTTTGAGGGTTCTATTATTTTTTTTCTTCAGCAATACCATGTCACTGCCTTGGGCCTCTGAAGCCAATGGAAGGAAATGTCCTACAATAAAAAATATGAAAAGGATGTGTTTCATTATTTTTTTAAAAATAAAATTCCATATACAATGCTGATGGCAAATGCAATGAGGATTGATCCAGAAATTTTATTGATGATATTGATATTGTGTACGTTGAGTTTGTGTCTGATCCTGGCTGCCATCAATACCTTCAGCACATCTGCCAACATATTGATACCTAAACAAATACTGAATAAAACAATCCTCTCTGCTACGGTATGATTAGATGCGAAGGCAGTGGTGTTGATCAACCAAAAAAATATAACACTAGGGTTCAGGGTATTGATTACAAATCCAGCTGCAAACGCTTTGGTGAAATCTTTTCTTCCAAAGTCTATCACGTTGGTATTGTTTGCGTCTACTTTTACTTTTTTAAAAAACACATAGAAAATTCCCATCGAAAAAACAAAGGCAGCGCCAACGTAACCAATTTCTGTTTTGAAAACCAACAATTCCATCACGAGTGCAGAAAACAAATTGCTCAATACTACCCATACAATATCACTCACCCATACGCCTGTTACGAAACTAAATCCGCCTTTATGGCCATTGTTGATGCTCTGCTTGATGATGGTAAATATTACAGGACCTACCGATACAGCAAGAATCAATCCCAATCCAAATCCTTTGATTACCGCTTCAATCATGTTGGCTTAATGATCATTGTGAAGATAGTTTTTCCAGTCTTCCAGCAAAGATCCTTTTAAAACCCTAGGAAATTTATGCTGACCACCCATTTTACCTTTGCTTTCTAAAAATGCCATGAATGTTTTCTCTGGCAGCACTTCTAATTGAATATTTTTAAGTGGACTTCTTCTTTCTGTAGCGTAGTCGTCATTGATTTCAATCAATGTATCATCTATGATTTTCTTCAGTGCTTCTTGGTCGACCTTTTCATCTGTTCCAACATACCAATGATGTCCAAATGCAGCAGGCTCACTGATGGGGCAAACGGTAAATTCAGCTATTGAAATATTTAATTGTTCAGAAGCAACCTGGATGGCTTTATTCATGTTGTCAACACTCAAATGTTCACCGCACAAGCTTAGAAAATGTTTGGTTCTCCCAGTGATAATGATCTCTGAACGTTCTTTGTTTACAAAACGGATGGTGTCGCCAATCAGGTATCGCCATGCCCCCGCATTGGTGCTTAATAGCAATGCATAGTCCTTATTTTCTTCCACTTCATCAATCATCAAACAAGTTGGATGAGGGATGATATTTCCATCTACATCAAAATTTTCTTCATTAAAAGGAACGAATTCAAAAAAGATATGTTCGTTCAAGACCAATTTCATTCCATCAGGATACTGCCTGTCTTGATAGGCTATAAATCCTTCAGAAGCAAGATAGGTTTCAATATAGGTAAGTGGTTGACCAAGCAGTTTTTCAAATCCCTTTTTATAGGGTTCAAAGGCAACGCCACCATGACAGAAAAAGGCGAGGTTGGGCCAAATTTCATGAATATGTTTGAGGTTGTATCTCTCGATAATCAGTTCCATGCACATTTGGATCCACGCGGGCACTCCCACAACAAATCCGATATCCCAATGAGGAGCCTGTTCAACGATGGCTTCTAATTTTTTATTCCAATCTTTGGTTTTAGCAATTTTTTTACCTGGCTTATAAAATGGAGAAAACCAGAAAGGAGCCTTCTTGGCTGTAATACCGCTCAAGTCGCCTGCAAAGTAGCCTGGTCCTCTTTGCAAATCTGTGCTTCCTCCAAGCATCAAATATCCTTTTCCCATAGATTTCCAGGGAATATTTTCATAGGTTCTCAAGGATAATAATTGCTTGATCATTGCCACCCTGTTGCCTTTCATGAGATCTTGCGTGACAGGGATATATTTGCTGGCAGCCTCTGAGGTTCCGGAACTGAGTGCGAAATATTTAATCTTTCCAGGCCAACACACATCCGGCTTTCCCTCGAGGGTGAGGTTCCACCATTCTTTATAAATTTTACTGTAATCGTATGCTGGGATGCTTTCGCGAAATGCCCTTCTAGGGTCACGTTGCATCAACATATTTTCAAATTTGTAGTGTTGACCGAACTGGGTGTACTTGGCTTTTTTCAATAGCTTTTTGAGCACCCGAAGTTGTTGTCTTTTGGGTGAATTGGTCGGCAAACGCAGCGCCTTGGCAATCGATTTTGGCAGTCCTATATCTAATAATGCCATTGTCTGCAAGGTACTATGCATTTGTGATTTTTGATGATTCTTTTGTATTTTAGTACCTAAACCTATTTATATGAATAGACGGGATGCATTAGAACGTGTAGCACTCATCATGGGTGGTACCATCATCGGTGGAGCGGCATTTTTGGAAGGGTGTAAAACTGGCGATACGAAAGCAGCCGCCTTTTCACTTTCCAAAGAGCAAATTGCATTTTTAGATGAAGTGGCAGAAACCATTATTCCAACTACCAATACCCCAGGTGCTAAAGCAGCCAAAGTAGGGGAGTTTATGCATACTATGGTGAAAGACTGCTATGTAGCAGCAGATCAACAGATTTTTGTTGAAGGCATCACCAACATTGAAAATGCAGCTAAGAAAAAATTCAGCAAGGGCTTCATGGAAACAGACGCCACTCAAAAAACTGAATTGCTCAATGAATTGAACAAAGAACTCAAAGCATACAATGAGTCAAAAAAAGACAAAGACCCCAATCACTATTTTGGTCTAATGAAACAGTTGACTCTGTTGGGATACTTCTCATCTGAAATTGGTGCCACACAAGCCTTGCGCTATGTAGCTGTTCCAGGTAGATACGAAGGTTGTATTCCATATAATAAAGGTGATAAAGCTTGGGCTACCTAGTATGAGAGTCTTACTCGTTCTGATATTTCTTCCATTTTGCGTTTTTTCTCAATCAAAAGATGAGAAAAAAATACTTTCCATCCTAGATCAACAAACCAAGGCATGGAATCAAGGGGACTTTGATCGATTTATGATCGGATATGAAGAAAGTGATTCTCTGATGTATATCGGGAAAAACGGAGTTACATACGGTTATCAATCCACACTTTCCAACTACAAAAAAAATTATGCAGGTGCAGATCGCATGGGTCAACTTCATTTCGATATCCTGCATATGAAGAAATTAGGAAGTAAGCATTACCTCGTTGTTGGTAAATGGTCTCTCAAAAGAACTGCTGGCGATGTTGGCGGACATTATACACTCACCTTCGAAAAGAAAAAAGGAAAATGGGTGGTTATCGCAGATCATAGCAGCTGATTGATTTTATTATTAAATATTTTTTTCTTGGAACCTGAAGTAAGAGCATTTCTCCAGCGTATTGTTTGGACACTTTCTGCTTCCATGTTGTGGCTGCTGATCAATACCTTGGTAGGATTGAAATTTGAGTTGGCTATACTGGATGGCACCCATCGTATAGGCAGTTTGATTTTTTATTGCTGGCTTGTACTTAGTTTTGTCTTGTTGTTCCGCCTCTTCAAGAAATTGTGGAGCCAACATCTTTAAATCTTTTAATAAGCTACATGACCCAATTCAATAATCAAATCAGACAAATTGTATTGCTGATGATCATTGCCTTTCTTGGGTACTTGATTTTCAAAGAGCTTTATTTGTTTTTACCAGGACTTCTCGGAGCCCTTACAACATATATACTCACCAGAAATATTTTTTTTACACTCGTTGAAAAAAAGCAATGGAAAGCAGGATGGACTGCCGGATTGTTCATCTTTATTTTTTTAGCACTCATTGCTGGCCCTGTTTACTATGCTTTCATGTTGATCTCTCCACGTATTGCAAATTTGTTTACACATACAGATGAGCTGCTAACAGGCGTTCAGGCAATGTCTGCACAAATAAAAAAAATAACCGGACAGGAATTGTTCAATGCAGACAATGTAGCTGCGATGAAAACAGCACTCACCAATTTTATTCCCACTTTTTTAAATAGTTCAGCAAATATTTTAAGCAATGTACTGGTGATGTTCTTTGTCTTCTATTTTATGCTTTCCAATGGAAGAAAGATGGAGGAAACCGTGCGCAAATTTATTCCATTGAATGACGACAGTATTGCTGCGTTGACACACGAGACCAATCATATGGTCAAAGCCAATGCTATCGGAATTCCATTGATCTCGATCATTCAAGGATTGGCGGCATGGTTGGGGTATACACTTTTTGGATTTGGGGATGCTATGATGTGGGGGTTCCTCACCGGCTTATTTGCTTTTTTCCCTATTGTAGGAACAATGATGATCTGGGTGCCATTAGTAATATATATGTACTCGCAAGGCATGACAGGAGATGCAACCAGACTCTTGATGTATAGTTTAATCGTAACGGGAAATGTCGATTATCTTGCAAGAGTTACGCTCATGAAGAAAATAGGGGATGTTCATCCATTGATTACAGTATTTGGAGTAATTGTTGGATTACAACTTTTTGGATTCATGGGATTTATTTTTGGACCATTGATTTTTAGTTATGCCATCATTCTCATAAAAATCTATGCCAACGAATTCGTAAAGTCCTACCATTAAATATCCTTATGGGAATCGAGAAAGACATCAACCAACATCATTTTGCAAGTGAAGGACAAAAGGCCGTCATCAATCTGATCTATACCAGCAACTGGATTACAGAACATATCAAAACTGTTCTGGAAGAACAGGGTATCACCCATCAGCAGTTCAATATTCTGCGTATTCTAAGAGGCAGTGACCCTCAGCCATTATCAACCCTTACCATCAGGGAACGCATGCTGGATAAGATGAGTGACACCAGCAGAATTGTGGATAGGTTGGTTATCAAGGGACTTGCCATCAAAAAAGTTTCTACAACCGATAAAAGATTGGTGGATGTAAATATTACCAATGAAGGGAAAAGAATCCTGGAAATATTGGATAAAAAACAATCTGAAATGAACAGCGTTACCAAGAACTTAACCGACGCTGAACTAAAACAATTGAATACTTTATTGGATAATCTTAGATCGCCACTATAACTTTGCAGTTGTAACAAGTATATGGCACTCTATCAGGGTTTACATCAAAAGCTTCAACAAAAACTATCTCCACAACAAATTCAATTGATGAAATTGTTGCAGGTGCCTACTGCATCACTTGAAGAACGTGTTAAAGAGGAAATGGAAGAAAATCCTGCTTTGGAATTGGGTGAAGAAACACATGAGTCTGAAGCGGATGACAATGCAGATGATTTTGAGTCAGATGAAATTGCATCGGCAGATGAAACAATGGATGCATTTAACGAATATGATGATGATGGTGAAATCGCTGATTATAAATTAAAAGATGATCATGTTCCTGAATTACAGGAAAGCGGTTCTATCCCACATCCCAGCGCCATTTCATTGCATGAAATGCTTGTTGATCAACTGAGGTTATTAAATTTGAATGCATCTCAATCCATCATTGCGGAGCAGATCATTGGCAGCATTGATGATGACGGATATTTGCGCAGAGATACCCAATCTATCGTAGATGATCTTGCTTTCAAGCAAAATATTGAAACAACTGATACGGAAGTGGAAGAATTGATTGCAGCTATTCAACTTTTTGATCCTCCAGGAATCGCAGCAAGAGATGTAAGAGAAAGTTTATTGATACAATTGAGAAGAAAACTGAAGGTTGCTTCTAACCCAGCTCAAAAAATGGCTTTGCGTATCATAGATTTTCATTTTGAAGAATTTACCAAAAGGCATTTCGAAAAAATCATCAAATCACTTGAACTTTCAGAAGATCAATTGAAGGATGCCATCGCTGAAATTAAAAAGCTCAATCCTCGTCCAGGTGCTCATTTCGATGCTATCAATAAAGTTGAACAGTATATTGTGCCAGATTTCTTTGTATATAATAACAATGGCAAACCAGAACTTACACTCAATCAGCGAAATGCTCCAGATTTAAAAGTAAGTGATGAGTACAGAGGAATGCTGAAAGATTACGAGAGGGGCAGCAAACAAGACAAGCGACAAAAAGAAGCTGTTACTTTTATCAAACAAAAAATAGATGCTGCTAAATGGTTTATTGATGCGATTAAACAACGTCAACATACTTTGATGATTACTATGCAGGCTATCATTGATCATCAAAAGAATTTTTTCATCACTGGTGATGAAACTTCATTGCGTCCAATGATTCTTAGAGATATTGCTGAAAAAACCAACCTTGATATTTCTACCATCAGTAGGGTTGCCAATAGCAAGTTTGTTCAAACTGAATTTGGCAGCTTTAGGCTAAAGCATTTTTTCAGCGAATCATTGACTACTGATTCAGGTGAGGAGGTGTCAACCCGAGAAGTAAAAACCATATTGCAAGAATTCATTGATGCAGAGGATAAGCACAATCCTTTGAGTGATGATGTGTTGACTGAAATGTTGCAATCTAAAGGGTATAATATTGCACGAAGAACTGTTGCAAAATACCGAGAGCTGCTCAATATACCAGTTGCAAGATTGAGAAAAGAATTATAATCAATGAAAGAAGCATTACACCAGACCTTCCCCAATTGGATGCATCGCATGGCATCTTTTTTATCAGCGGTGTTCCACCCGTTGTTTATTGGTGTATACATGGCAGCATATCTTTTATTTATTCACCCCAATTATTTCGTTGGATTTTCTGAAAAAGCAAAATGGTTGAAACTTATGATTGTAATCAACAACAATCTGTTTTTTCCTATAGTTGTTGTTGGGTTGCTTCGGGGTCTTGGTTTCAACAAGTCTTTTTTATTGAACACTCAAAAAGAAAGAATTGTTCCATACATCGCCAGCATCACTTTCTTTTTTTGGTCTTATTACGTGTTCAAGCACCAACCTGAAACGCCCAGGGTACTTGTTGGTATGTGCAGAGGCATGTTTTTATCTGCTGCAGCTTCGCTGCTGTTGAATAATTATTTCAAAATCAGTATGCATGGCATTGGTGTCGGTGGATTGCTTGGACTGATGGTGGTATCAGTTTGGGATGGGAGTCAGTATATCGGCACACCTTTGCTGATTGCTTTACTGGTTTCAGGCCTTACTATCACAGCGAGAAAAATTGTATCAGATCATCATTGGTTTGATCTCATCGCTGGATGTATCACTGGGTTTATTTTCCAACTCATTGCATTGTGGATATAAGACTCATCCATTCAATATATCCGACGTTTTCAGATACTGCTGATCAGGGTAATAGATGAATAAACAGTTGCCACCTTTGATACTTTCTATGATTTTTTTATGAATACTCATTGGAACAGCAGGACAACCAAAACTTCTGCCTAAATAGGTATTTCTACACACAAATGGATCTTCAGCATAAGGAGCACCATGAACAACTATGGCTCTTTTCTCTGCTAGATCATTGAATCCCTTTTCAACACCCTCTAATTTCAATGAGTATCCATTGTTGCCATTGTAAGTAGATTTTGTTATGTAAAAACCTAAACTGCTTTTATGCGAATTAGGTAGGTTGGAAAAATATTGTGCAAACTCTTCGCCCGAATTTCTCCCATGTGAAACCAATGAATGAAAAATCAGACTTTGAGACTTAAGGTCCAATACAAAGAGTCTCTTCACTTTTGATGAACGACTGAAATCAACAATGGCAAGAATACTGTCCTTGCTCAATTTATTTTGTGCTTGAAGTTTTGAAAAACCTTTTAATGCAAGTGAAAAGACTTCCTCTGTTAGCCCCATACTCGTTTGAGAAATCCTATCCCAAACAATGTCCGCATAGCTATTGCTGAAGTGGTTTATACCAAGATGTTTCTTGCTGCCTGTCCCATTGATAGGGGAAATGACCAGCGCAAGAATTCCCATACCAACCGCCGTTAGTAAACTTATTTTTGATTTCAACTTTTTCAACATCCTCGATAATTATTTGTGCCATAAAAGATCAACACAAAATTCAAATGATTTTTGAATGGGTACAGCCAATTATTTGTGAAAAAGAATCATCACAACACAGCTGAAATCATTGTCTACAGAGGGGTTGAATAAATTTTAAGAAGATATTTACTTTTCTGCTTGATAGTCTACCACAAATACTTTTTCCATATGTGGACGAAGTATTTTTTGAAATTCCATATGTGCAGGATGTTTCTGGTACACTTCATCCCTGTCTTTCTTGTTCGCAAAAGTCAAAACAAAACAATGGGTGAATCCTTGATGAAAATTCTCAGGACTGTCATTCAAACCCCATTCCAGTGATTTAACAACAGGTATCTTTTTACCCAATGCAACAAATGCCTGTACAACGCTGTCAACAGAGGCTTTTGAACTCGTCTCTTTGAATTTAAAAATCACGACATGTCTGAGGTTGCCAGTTGTTGATTGAGCATATGTGAAGCTGCTGGTTAATAAGAAGATTGCAATTAAGAAATGTTTCATTGTATATATTTTAAATTTTTAAAGCATGTCCATTGGGTTGTCTACCACTCTAAAATGTTCATTCCAACTATTCATCTGTTGAATGTCTGTTTGATCGATTTCGAAATTAAATATGTCGAAATTCTCTTTGATTCTTGTAGCGTTTGAAGATTTTGGAATACTTGAAATTCCTTGTTGTATTGCCCACCTCAATATGAGTTGAGCGGGTTTTTTTTGATATTTCAATGCCAATGCCTGTAATCTTGGGTCATTGAATTTCTGCCCACGTATCAAAGGAGTGTATGCCTGCAAAATAATTTGGTGTTGTTTGCAGTAATTCCATTCATTTTCCATAAACAGAAAAGGACTGAATTCCATTTGATTGACTGCAGGAGTAACATTTGAGTACTCTTCCAGCTCATTCAAAAACGGAAGTAAATAATTGGCTACACCAATATTTTTTACTCTTTTGTTCTGGTAAAGAAACTCAATGGCTCTCCAGGTTTCTTTTCTTTTGTGTTTGATTGGCCAATGAATCAGGTATAAATCAATGTAACCTATATTGAGCTTTTTCAGACTCTCATCAAAAGCTTTTAGTGTTTGATCGTATCCCTGTTCTGTGTTGTTGACTTTTGTGGTAACAAATATTTCATCACGTGAAATATTGGATCTACGAATACCTTCGCCAATTTCAACTTCATTTTCATACATCGCAGCTGTATCTATCAAGCGGTAACCGGTTTCAAGTGCTGTATGAACTGAACGAATGGCTTCTTCTTTATACATATCATATACGCCTAATCCCAACAAAGGCATTTTATTTCCATTGTTGAGAGTAGTGTATGGTTGATCAAATACTATCCCCATGATTCGAGTCCCAATAATTTTTTACCAAGTTCATTGAGTTCGGCAGTTGCATATTTTGTTTGCTCCCATTTTCTTGGATCACCGGGGAATGCATATCCTTCAGGTGCAATGCGGTCTCGCCATGAATTGATTCTCCATTGTCTTTGTGCCTCATCGTTTTCTTGCACTGGCATCATCGAAACATATTGCGCTATACGTACTTTATCACCAGACATATTAGGACGAATACCATGTGGAAGTAGGCTATTGAAGATCAGCAGGTCTCCTGCTTCTAATTTTACTTTGATCAATTTATCTTCAAACCCTTTGATATCAGGCTGAAACTTGTTTCTGTCTGCTGGTTGTGTCAGTTTCCAGGTATCATATTCACGCATGAGAGATGGGATACATTGAAATCCTCCCATATTTTCATCCGTTTGATCAGCAAGTGCTAGCACTCCTTGTACGTTTTCAGGTTTGGTATCAGGATCGTAATCCCAATGAATAAA
>CAYFLQ010000022.1:0-12874 GCA_964344065.1 uncultured Sphingobacterium sp.
TGTCATATACTTTGGCCTGAGCAAGATAGAGTGGATTTTCACCTTCAATGCTTCTTGAACTCATATCATTTCCAATGGTATACCCTTCGATAGTACCATGACTGCTGATCATCAAAGTCAACTCAGGTTCAGGAACATCCCAGATAGAATCTTTTCTGATATGAACAGCTGAACGATGTCCTGAAATTCTTGTGGGTAATGCTTTGAAAAAAAGCTCTGGTCTTTTTGCATCATATACTTTATCATAGAAACTTCCTCCACCACTGTGCTCAGACTCTTTTTCTCTGGCTTCTTTGCTTCGGAGATAGGTTACACCGGCAGCCCATAATTCTTGTGAACCAATGGGTGCATCCAATGTGTGCATCAAATTGACAGCTTCGGTTGTTCTGCAAGAGGAAAGATGTGTTTTGATAAACAGAAATAGATTTCGTTGATTGACCAATTCATCCCAAGAAAGAGCTGACTCAAAGAAATCACCTTGATGTTCGATCAATACAGTTCCATTTCGTTTATACAATTTCATGACTAAATATATTTAATTAAAATATCTTTTCATGGGTAAAATTTTCACCTTTTACTTAAATTGTACAATATATCAAACACATCATGAACAAGGGAAATTTTGAATTGGTTAGCCCCTATGTAATTATAACAGGAGGTTCCAGTGGTATAGGACTCGCAATGGTTAAAATTTTTCATGACCAGGGTGCGATTGTTGATGTATTAGACCTGCATAAACCAGCTGATGAAAAGCTAAGTTCATTACAGATCAATGATGAGACAGTTCAATTTCATTCAGTAGACATAACCAACAGTGCTGCTGTAAAAGAAATCATCTCATTGATTTCCATCAAAAGAGGTATTGGTATCTTGATCAACAATGCAGGTATTGCACATATTGGAAATGTATTGAACACCACTGAAGAAGATTTTCAAAAAATTTTTACTGTTAATGTAAAAGGCGCTTTCAATTGCATGCAAGCAGTCATTCCATTGATGGAAGAAATGGGACAAGGCTTGATCATTAATATGGCTTCCATCGCAGCAACTGTTGGCATATCAGATCGTTTTGCCTACAGCATGAGCAAGGGAGCTATCTTATCCATGACATTGAGTGTAGCCAGAGATTTTATCAAAAAAGGAATTCGCTGCAATTGCATTTCTCCGGCAAGGGTCCACACTCCTTTTGTTGACGGATTTTTAGACAAGCATTATCCTGGAAAACAACAAGAAATGTTTGAAAAACTTTCAGCCAGTCAACCTATTGGAAGAATGGCAGAACCAGAGGAAATCGCACAGCTTGCCTATTATTTGTGCAGTAAACAAGCATCCTTTATTACTGGAACAGATGTACCCATAGATGGAGGATTCACGAGATTAAATAATTAATCATATGAAAATATTCAGATACGATAAATCAGGTGCCATTGGACTTGGCATGATTGATGGTCAAGGCAGAAAAGTTGATATATCAGGTTATTACAATGACTTTAACAGAGCATTTTTTGAATTGGGCGGCACATCGCATCTTACAGAATGGTTGCTGTTACATGCGAACGAATGTGAAGAAATCAACCATGAAATTCATTTTTTGCCTTGCATCGCTGATCCATCCAAAATTATATGCGTAGGATTAAACTACGCAAAGCATGCCAAAGAAAGCAATATGGAAATACCAAAAGAACCTGTGTTGTTCTTCAAAAGTACTACCGCCATTTGTGGACCAAATGATCCGGTCATCATCCCAAAAAATTCCATTAAAACAGATTGGGAAGTTGAATTGGCAGTGATTATTGGAAAGAAAACTAGTTATGTTTCTGAAGAGGAAGCCATGAATCATGTTGCAGGGTTTTGTTTACACAACGATTACAGTGAAAGAGCATTCCAATTAGAAAGAGGTGGACAATGGGTAAAGGGAAAAAGTTGCGATCATTTTGCTCCTCTTGGTCCCTATTTTGTTTCAAAAGACGAAATCAAAGATCCACATCAATTGCATTTATGGTTAGATGTAAATGGCAAAAGAATGCAAGATTCCAATACATCAGACCTTATATATAAAATTCCGTTTTTGGTCCATTACATCTCTCAGTTCATGACGTTGTTGCCAGGTGATATAATCAGCACGGGTACACCAGAAGGTGTAGGCATGGGTCAAAAGCCAGCACCTGTTTATTTAAAACCAGGAGATAAGATCCATCTGGGTATTGAGGGTTTGGGTGAACAATTCCAAACAGCAGTTGCTCATGCGCATTGATTCCCATCAACATTTCTGGAAATATGATCCATCAAAACACAGTTGGATCAATGATGAAATGTCTGTTATCCGAAAAGATTTCTTACCCAATGACCTTTCCCCCATTTTAAGATCACATAACATTGATGGGACCATAGCTGTTCAGGCAGATGAAACCAATCAAGAAACGGAACTGTTGCTTTCATTTTCAGAGCAATTTGATTTTATAAAAGCTGTTGTTGGTTGGATTGACCTGCGTTCTCCAGCTATCATAGAGACCATTTCAAGTTTTGAATCAAATAAAAAATTGGCGGGATTTAGATGTATCATGCAGGGACAACCTGATGAACAATATTTAAAAAATGATACATTCATCAAGAACGTATCGATGTTGTCTGAATTAAATTATACATACGATCTACTTGTGTACCATAATCAATTGAGCAGTCTTATAAAAATGACTGAACAATTACCTGATAATAAAATGATCTTGGACCACATTGGAAAACCCAATATCAAAGGGAGAAGTATTTCAACTTGGAAAGAAAACATATTTGAATTGGCTAAACATCCAGGAATCTATTGTAAATTAAGTGGCATGATTACGGAGGCTGATTACCAAGAATGGAAGTATGATGAAATCGTTCCTTATATGGATGTAGTTGCTGAAGCTTTCGGGACAGATCGATTGTGCTATGGATCAGATTGGCCAGTATGTCTAGTGGCTGGGAATTACAAGAACATGTTTGAAGTAGTAGATCAATGGGCTAAGCAATTGAATGTTGCTGATCAAGAAAAGTTATTCGGATTAAATACATGCAGATTTTATAATATTTAATATGGATTTAGAATTAAAAGATAAAATAATCATAGTAACAGGTGGCGCAAAAGGCATTGGAGAGGGCATTACACGATTGCTTGCTAAGGAAGGCGCCATACCAGTCATTATTGGCAGAAACGAAAATGACAACCTTGCACTTATCAATGAAATTGGTAGCGGATTTCAGGTTACAGCAGAGTTAAGCAATCCTGATGCGTGCAAAGAAGCAATTCAGAAAGTACTTGATACATACAGCAGCATTGATGGGGTAATCAACAACGCCGGTATCAATGATGGTGTTTCATTAGAACATGGCAATTATAAAGATTTTGTGCAATCACTCCATAACAATGTAATCCATTATTACCTGATTGTTCAAGCTGCATTGCCTGCACTGAAGAAATCCAAAGGGTCCATTGTTAACATCAGTTCAAAGGTTGCAGAAACAGGACAAGGAGGAACCTCGGGCTATGCTGCAGCAAATGGCGGAAGAAATGCACTTACAAGAGAATGGGCAGTTGAACTATTAAAATATGGCATTCGAGTAAATGCAGTCATTGTTGCAGAATGCTATACTCCACTCTATGACAAATGGATAAAGACATTGGAGAACCCAGAAGAAACCTTGAAAAAAATTACAGAAAGAATTCCCTTAGAAAAAAGAATGACCACATCAGAGGAAATTGCAAACATGGCAGTTTTTCTTCTTTCAAAAAAATCATCCCACACTACAGGTCAATTGATTCATGTAGATGGAGGATATGTACATCTGGATAGAGCAGCACTTTCATAAAATGATCATATGACCAAAACTCAGTCTTCCTACAAACTTCCCTTTATACTTGTTTCCAGTTTGTTTTTTCTTTGGGGAATTGCCAATAATTTAAACGGAATCTTGATACCTCATTTACGAAAGGCATTGCAGCTCACCAATATGCAATCAACTTTTGTTGACACTGCTGTATATTTCGCATACTTTATATCTGCCATTCCCGCTGGAATGATCTTGAAAAAGTTTGGATATAAAAAAGGGATCATCACAGGACTTGTGGTATTTAGTATTGGTGCATTTCTTTTTATACCTGCAGCGAATTTGCGCGCGTATAATATTTTTCTATTTGGATTGTTTATCATTGGATGTGGGCTAACAATTCTTGAAACTGCAGCCAATCCCTATGCCTCGAAATTAGGTGATCCTGAAACTGCCACATCAAGATTAACATTGGCACAATCATTCAATGGATTAGCAGTATTTATTGCGCCAGTAATAGGTACTATTTTTATTCTTTCAGGAAAGGAATTCTCAGGCGAAGAACTCTCAGCGATGACCGAGGCTGACAAGTTAGCGTATCTCAGCACAGAAGCAGCCTCTGTTAAAATGCCTTATATGTCACTCGGTATTTTCTTATTGGCCATTGCGATATTATTTTTAGTAAATAATTTTCCTGAGCTTAAAGAAGAAGAAGGTGGCCAAGAGAAAGGAAGTCTATCGGATGCCATTCGCCACAAACACCTGCGATGGGCCGTTATTGCCCAATTCTTTTATGTAGGTGCTCAAGTTTGTGTAACAAGCTTTTTCATTAGAATGGCAGTTGCAGGAGCTGGTGTTGATGAAAAAACCGCAGGGTATTATTTAAGTGTGTATGGTATTCTGTTTATGGTTGGAAGATTTGCAGGATCTGCGATCATGAGGTTTATTGCACCACAGAAACTACTATCCATCTACGCAGTGGTCTGCATATTATTAAGTTTAGTTGCGATCAAAACAGATGGACAATATGTAGTGATTGCATTAGGTGGACTAGGCTTTTTTATGTCGATCATGTTTCCCACCATCTTTGCTTTAGGAATTGCTAGCATGAAATCAAACACAAAACCCGCCTCTTCCCTACTCGTCATGTCAATCATAGGAGGAGCAATATTTCCTGTTATCATGGGAAATATTATCGACCGATTTGGAGATGATATACAAATTGGATATGCTGTTCCTATGATATGTTATGTATTTGTTTTATACTTCGGCATCAAAGGATATAAACCTTCCATCCCATCATGAAAACGTATTGCTTAGCACTCGATCTAAAAGATGATCCCGCCTTGATAGATGCATATGAAAAACATCATCAACAGGTATGGCCAGAAATTATATCATCTATAAAGAACAGTGGCATTGATTCCATGAACATATATCGAACTGGCAACAGACTGTTCATGATTATTCAAGCAATGGATGATTTCAGCTTTGAAAAAAAAAGCGAAATGGATAAAAGCAATCCTTTGGTTGAAAAATGGGAAACATTGATGGATCAATACCAACAAAGGCTTCCATGGGCAGAAAAAGATGTTAAATGGGTACTGATGGATGAGATATTCAAATTGGATTAATTAAATCCACCATGTCCAGCATATAGTCTAACTGGTCCATCTAGCTTCAATTCCAATACCGTCATATAAGGATCTACATTTTTAGCAGGCACATCTATAAATACCAATCCAGGAACTGGACTCCAGGAAATTTTTCCAACTACCTTGTGAGATAAGGGAGTTTCAGAACCGAGTACTTTTATTTCCTTGATTTTATTGACCAATCCTTTAATCATGATAGGACCGCTGGTTTGTGCTTGCAAAAACAAATACAATGAAGTAGAATCTTTTGAAAGTGTGGTTGGTCCATAGAAATGCCCTTGGGGAATACCAGCAACAGTACCAAAAATTGCTCTCTCATGTTTTCTATTCCACTTTCCTAGTTCTGTCAAGACCAATCTTTGTTCTTTTGGTATGGTACCATCTTCTTTAGGACCGATATCGAGCAACAGATTTCCTCCATTTCCAATAACATCGGCAAACAGTGTTATGATTTCATTTGGCTTTTTCCAATTGGTATCCTTAAACTGGAATCCCCAATTGTTGTTGATGGTATAACACAACTCCCACCAGTTGTAAGCAGGCTTGGAAACGGGAATATTTTGTTCGGGTGTAACATAATCGCCATATCCAGCAAGTCGACCATTGATGATAGCGTTTGGATTATGTGCTAAAATATTTCCTCGTACTTTGATGCTCTCCCATTCATCTGCATTGTGTTCCCAGTCTCCATCAAACCAGAATAGATCAGGATTGAAGAGGGTAGAAATTTCCTGGATTTGAGATTGGAAAAATTTTCTGAAACTGTCCCATCTTGCTGGTTGGTCTTTTACTTTATAGCGAATAGAATCTTTTTTGAATTGATCATAATCATTCCTACTCCAATCAATCAAAGAAAAATAAGTCCCTACTTTTAATTGGCGTTTACGCAATTCTGAAAACAGAGGGGCCAACAGATCTCTTTTTGCAGGTGTATTTCTAACAACATTGAAATGGTCGGCTGCTGTATTCCATAATGCCACTCCATCATGATGTTTGGTAGTCATTACCGCGTACTTCGCACCTGACTGCTGAATAAGATCAGCCCAATCAGCAGGATTGTATTTACTGGCAGTAAACCCATTTAGCTGTTGCATATACTCATTATATGGAATGAGCTTGTTATAAAAACTCCAACTCTCATCAACTCCTTTTACTGCATAAATTCCCCAATGAATAAAGATGCCAAGTTTTGCGTCTTGGAACCATTGCATTTTTGTTTGTATGCTTTCAGGAGAAATTTTATCCTGCGCAACTGCCATTTGGCACATGAAGATGCTGGAGAGGAAAAGAATTTTTAGAATTTTCATACAGCGATTGAATAAGTAGATAAGTAAATCTATGAAGATTTAGACTTTTCCGGAATAGGCTCTGGTTTTTTCTTTACTGCAACCAAATCATCGTAGTTTACTTGCAGCGGCATGGATCCAAGTGCCACAAAGGCCTTTTTACCTCTTATTTCGTTCAGCAATGCAATTTTATTGTTTTGTTTCATAAGCACCTGATCTCCCACGGATGGTTTTTTGGCCAACAAAATATAATTGCTGTCAATTTTTTTGGTAGTTTTTTCTTTGGATTGCTTTTCTTTTTGATTAAACAACAATGCCTGCAGATTTTTGATGAGTTGTTTTTTATCATCTTCCGCATCCATCCTTTTCCAATCAAATACAATTTGTTTCAGCTTTCTTTCCATGTCTTTGAGATAAAGCAATTTATCCTCGGAAATTTTATTTTGCTGCTTAAGCAACTCAACTTGTTGTCGATGTTTTTCTTTGTTCAATTCCTCATTCAGCCTCTTTCGTTGCACTTCATTTTCTTTGATGAGTTTTTGTAACTCTTTTTCTTTTGTCTCTAATTTTCTGAGTTCTTGTTCGGTTTTGTTTAACAGCTTATCAAGCGTAAAATGATGTTCATCTACCAATGATTTTGCTCGATCGATGAGTTGAGATGACAACCCTATTCTTTCTGCAATGGAAAATGTATAAGAACTTCCGGGTTTACCAATATTCAATTTGTATTCTGGAAGCAGATGTTTTTCATCAAACGCCATGGCACCATTGACAATTCCTGGGGTTTTGCTCGCCATCACCTTCAAATTAAGATAGTGTGTTGTAACAATACCAAAAGCATGTTTTTTTAAAAGTTGCTCAAGAAACACTTCCGCAAAAGCTCCTCCTAAACTTGGATCACTTCCACTTCCCAGCTCATCAATAAAAAACAACGTACGCCCATTGGCCTCTTCCATGAAAAACTTCATGTTTTTCAGATGGGCGCTATAGGTACTTAATTCAAATTCGATACTCTGTGTATCTCCAATATGAATCATCAATTGTTTAAACACACCGAAGGTGGATTCTGGATGAGCAGGCACCAACAAACCTGATTGAACCATGATCTGTAATAGTCCCGTTGTTTTAAGGCACACCGTTTTACCACCTGCATTGGGTCCGGAAATGACAAGGATTCTTTGTTTGTCATTCAATGAAAGATCCAGAGGAACTACTTTTTTTCCTGTTTTTTTATTGTAAATCAACAGCAATGGATGTGTGGCTTTGATCAATTTAACTTCGGCGCTTTCAGTAATCTTAGGCAAGTGCGCATCCATCATTTGTGCCAATTTGGCTTTTGCCCTGATAAAATCAAACTCACCTAAAATCTCCATGTATTGCTTTAAAAGCGATGCATGAATGGATAAATGGGCTGTCAATTGTTTCAAAATGCGATACTCTTCATCCCGTTCGTCGTTTTCTAAAGAGTATATATCATTATTGATATCAATGGTTTCCTCTGGCTCTATAAAAGAAGTTCTTCTGCTGTCGCTCTCACCATGAAGAATACCCTTTACAATTCGTTTATGTTCTGCATAGATGGCGAGGACTCTGCGACCGTTTAAAAACGATTCTTCAATATCAGCGATGTATCCAGCTTTTTGGAGTTTATTCAGGATCCGTTCAAACGTCCTTCTCTGTTCATTTCTTTTTTTAAACAACTTCATTCTGATGCTGGATAAATCATCAGATGCAGTATCCAACACCCTTGCATCATCGCCAATAACTTTTTCAATTGAACTGGCGATGCTTTTTTCAATATGGGTGATAGATAAAATCGAATAGAGAGACGAGTATTTATCTTGTCGTTCATCATCAAACCACCTAAAAATGCTTTCAATATTTTCTGCCAATTGTTTGAACTGAAGAAATACTTCACCGGTCAATACCGCCCCAGAAATGGAGAGCAGCTTAAGCTCCTTTTGGAGATTGAATGCAGTTCCATGCTGGAAAGTTTGTCCGGTTGCCAACAGTTGAAGATATTGATACGACTGTCGCAGCTCAGTCTCTATAAAATCCTTTTTGGTGTGAATCCTCAGCAAAGCAGCCTTGTCTCTCCCAATTATGGTTTGGGTTTGTTCAACCAGGAGAGCCTTGATTTTATCGAATTCAAGTTGTACGGGGGCCGACTCAGGGTAAAATCGCATGTTAAATGAAATCTAATTTCACTGCAAAAGTACAGCTAATTTAACAGGTATGACTTTTCGAATTACCTTCGTATACACTATTTAAAAGGCTATGAAACAGATTAGTTTTATACTGGCTTGTACGATGTTTTTTCTTGTTGCATGTGGGCAATCTGAAAACAAAACAATCACCAATAAAAGTAAAAACAACCATTCTACATCCATGAATACTGAAAAAATCACATTGGGCTCAGGATGCTTCTGGTGCACAGAGGCAGTTTATGAACAGGTAAAGGGCGTTGTAAAAGTTACAAGCGGCTACTGCAATGGTCATGTTGAAAATCCGACTTATGAACAAGTTTGTGATAAAACAACTGGACACACAGAAGCATGTGAAATAGAATTTGACCCCAAACAAGTAAGTGTTGACGAAATACTTGAAATTTTCTGGCAGGTACATGATCCCACTACACTCAATCGCCAAGGAAACGATGTGGGTCCACAATACCGCAGCGCAGTATTCTATCACAATGAACATCAGAAAGAGCGTGCGGAGTTTTATAAAAAGAAATTAGATGAAAGCGGAGCCTATCCTGCAAAAATTGTTACAGCCATAGAGCCTATTAAAAATTTCTATGCTGCTGAAAACTATCATCAAGATTATTATAAAGACAATAGCAATCAACCTTATTGCTACTTTGTAATTCGTCCAAAATTGGAAAAATTTGAAAAAGTATTCAAGGACAAGCTCAAGTCTAAATAATCATTACATGAATCATTTTGTGAATTTTTTTTTATGCCTATTTGCATTTGCAGTTTCAAATCAACTTTGCGCACAAACAAATTCGAATGAAAAAAAATTCACCCATGCTGATACGCTCAGGGGTAGTTTATCCAAAGCGAGGGAATGGTGGGATGTTCAACAATATAAAATTTTAGTTGAACCAGATTATAATAACAAGACAATTTCAGGGAAGGTAGATATTCTTTTCAAAGCAACTGCTTCTTATGATACCATGCAGATAGACCTGCAAGCTCCTATGCAACTCAACAAAGCATATTTGGGGGATGAGCCATTGAAATATTTCAGAGAAGGAAATGTCTATTTCATTGTTCTCAACAACATGATGAAACCCGGTGCTGTAGCAACGTTGGCGATGTCATTCAGTGGTAAAGTTAGAGAAGCGATTCGTCCACCCTGGGATGGAGGATGGATTTTCAGCAAAGACAAAAACGGAAATCCATGGATGAGTGTGGCGTGTCAGGGACTTGGAGCCAGCGTATGGTATCCTTGTAAAGATCATCAGAGTGATGAACCAGACAATGGAGCATTGCTCAGAATTTCTGTTCCAGATACATTGACAGCTGTTGGCAATGGAAGGTTCATCGGAAAACATCAATACAAACCTGGATGGACTGTATATGATTGGGAAGTAAAAAATCCTATCAACAACTATAACATCATACCATACATTGGAAAATATGTTTCGTTTAAAGAAACCTATCAAGGGGAAAAAGGAAAATTGGATTGTGAATATTGGGTATTGGATTATGAAATTGAAAAAGCAAAAGATCAATTCAAACAGGTTCCTCAGATGCTAAAGGCATTTGAACATTGGTTTGGGCCCTACCCTTTTTATGAAGATGGATTTAAACTGGTGCAGTCTCCTCACTTGGGTATGGAACATCAAAGTGCTGTAGCATATGGCAATGGTTTTCAAAATGGGTACAGAGGTAGAGATTTGTCAGGTTCTGGATGGGGACTAAAATGGGATTTTATCATAGTACATGAAAGTGGGCATGAATGGTTTGGCAACAACATCACTTCAAAAGATCTGGCAGACATGTGGCTGCACGAAGGTTTCACCAATTATAGCGAAACCTTGTTTACAGATTTCCATTATGGTAAAGATGCAGGAAATGCGTACGTGCAAGGAACGAGGAAATTGATAAGAAATGATTCTCCTATCATTGGGAAATATGGCGTGAACGATGAAGGTTCAGGTGATATGTATTACAAAGGTGGTAATCTTGTTCATTTTGTAAGACAATTGTTCGACAATGATGAAAAGTTCAGAACTGCCATCAGAGAAATGAACAAACAGTTTTATCATAAAACCGTTACCTCAGATGAGATTGAACATTTTCTGAGTGTACAACTCAATAGAAATCTTCGACCATTGTTTGATCAATTTCTCAGAAATACTGCCATTCCTGATTTGGAAATCCAACAGGGACAGGCTTCTATAAAGTATCGCTGGATACATTGCATCCCTTCATTTGATGTTCCGGTAAAAATCTTGTTGGATGGCAAACCGCAATGGATATACCCAACAAATGAATGGAAAGTGTTGAATACTTCAACAAAAACATCTGAAGTATCAATTGATAAAAATTTTTATGTTGGATTGAAACAAGCAGACTAAATCATTCTGCAGCATTCATTCGTCCTGCTCTCACAAAACGTCTTTGCCAATAGGGTTCATCCAGATCACTGATGACAACACCCATCGAAGTAGATGCATGAACAAACTTGTTATTGTTGATGTAGAGCCCAACATGAGAAATCCCTCCGGTTGTATTAAAAAACACAAGGTCTCCTTCCTGTAGATCCTTTTTTTCTATTTCTCGGCAAAAGGCAGCCTGTTCCCTGGCAGTTCTTGGCAATTGAACTCCAAACGCATCTCCAGCAATTCCTTGTACAAAGGCAGAACAATCAATGCCTTCCTTGGATGTGCCTCCTATTCTATAAGGTACCGAATACCATTGATGGACATAGTCGACCAATTTCTTGTTGGTAAGTTTTTCAACTTCAAGATCCAACAGCACTGAATATCTGAAAAAATAATTGGGGATGTATTCAATTCCCTGGAGGTCATTCAAGTAATTGGTAGAGGGCGCATCTTCAATAAACTTGATGGAGGCCTCTGATATATATTGGCTCTTCTTACCAGGATTCAATACCAATGAAATATTGTCAAAATAGGGAGATGCTTGGGGAGATTTTTTGGCAACAGGCATGGGTTTAAACAAGGCACAGGAGGAAAAAATAAAAACAATTGCACACAAGAAAGCCATCGTCTTCAATTTTGATACTGAAAACGTGTTTTTCACTGCCAAAATGTGGAAAATACTCCTTTCCATTCTATTGTTTATTTGCGAAATTTGAATTTCGCTATGTCACGTTTCTCCCATCTCCATGTTCACACCCAATATTCACTGCTTGATGGTGCAGCTGGCATTGGTTCACTGTACAAGAAGGCCATGGCAGACGGGATGCCAGCACTTGCAATAACAGATCACGGCAACATGTTTGGGGTTTTCCAATTTGTTGCAGAGGCCTACAAGCACAGAACCAACCCGGATGACAAAAATAGTCCTTTGAAAATAAAACCCATTGTGGGTTGTGAATTTTATATTACGGAGAACAGACATAGAAAGACTTTTTCCAAGGAAGAGAAGGATCCCCGTCACCATCAAATACTGCTGGCAAAAAACGAAACAGGATACAGAAATCTCGTAAAACTCACGTCGCTTGGGTATATTGAGGGATTGTATAGCAAATACCCCAGGATCGACAAAGAACTTATTCATAAATATCATGAAGGCTTGATTGCTACTACCTGTTGCCTTGGCGCACTTGTTCCACAGACCATTTTAAAGAGAGGCGAGGAAGAAGGAGAAAATGAATTTAAGTGGTGGTTGAATATTTTTCAGGATGATTACTATGTTGAATTGCAGCGTCATGGGATGGATGAACAGGATCGAGTCAATAAGGTATTACTGAAGTATGCAAAGAAATACAATGTGAAAGTGATTGCATCCAACGACTCGCATTATGTTGATCAATCGGATTTCAATGCACATGATATTTTACTTTGTATCAATACTGGAGAAAAAGTAGCTACGCCTGCTGCCAGAGAATTTACGGATGATGATGCAAGTTTCAGAAACAAAAGATTTG
>CAYFLQ010000023.1:0-12851 GCA_964344065.1 uncultured Sphingobacterium sp.
CTGTAAATACGGTCTAAAACTATGAAAACAAAGAGAAAATATATTTATTCATATCATTATATAATTAACTTTAATTAATGTTAAGGAGAACCCTGATTTATTCCCATATCCTTTGCTTACTCGCTTTTCAGCCTTATTCAACTTTTGCGCAAACACATCATGCACTTACTGGATCAAGATTTGCTGGCAGCCTCGGTATGTATCAACAACCCGCATCTACACTTTCTTCGGTTGATACAATCGACTTTGCATTGCTATCACCACAATTTTCTAACTATACAAATTTTATAGACTTCGGATATGCACCTCTATTTAAAAAGAATCCTGAAATCAATCTACAGCCTACTCCAGGAGATATGGAGAGAGACTTGATTACAAACATTAACATGCAACTTTTTGGATTCAAATACAAGCCAACAACTAAGTTGGCAGTCGGACTTGGCATGAATCTAAGAAGTATGTTCAATTTGCATACCAGTCATTATATCATGTCGGATTCAGTCACCGATATCATACAATTGTTTCAGCAGAATAAGAAAAGTCTTCCCTTTAAAGGAAATGGGCTTGCTTCAGGATGGATAGAGTATGTAGCGAATACATCTTATAATTTGGTTGATAATCGATCATTCATATTAAACATAGGAACAAATTTGAGAATGAACAGAGGCTTGGTTGGTTTAGTTGGTGCTGTAGATAGTTTGGAGTATGAAAATTATACCTATTATGGTGTGGATATTTTTAAGATAACCAATGAAAAGTTTTTATACGGCTATTCAACTACCATTTCAACTTGGGATAATACATTAACTTTTAAGGAGAATGTAAACCGTATGATGAAAAAGGTTAAGACAGGAGCCTCTTTGGATATCGGCACAGAAATCCTGATAAAAAAAGATAAAGATTCTGATTGGTTTTATGAAGGTCTTGATTATAATTATTCTTGGAAGCTTGGACTTTCGGTCACAGATCTTGGGTTTACGAAATATGAATATTATCCAGAAAGTGCAACAACCGCAGGAATGAAGCCAAATATGACGCCTGAAGTGTTGGTAGACAAATTACTTGGACTCACTTCAGATATTCGTAGTATCAATGACACAATTGCTACCATTGTTGAAAGATTTCAAAAACTCAATGGAAATTTTAAACTTTTTCTACCATCCAGATTTAATATAAATATTGATCATAAGATAACACCACAATTATTTCTCAATGCAGATGCTTCATTTGTTGCAAATCTTCATAAAAACAAGAGTGAATATGTTTTCAAAGATATTTCATATGTGACGCTGACGCCTAGATATGAAAAGAGAAGATTCGGGCTTTATGTACCTGTTTCATTCAACTCAAAGACAAAATGGAACATAGGTGCTGCCTTGAGAATGGGGCCATTGATAGTTGGGGTTCAGCGCCTAAATACATTCAATAATTCCAACGATTTACAAAATACAAGTGCATATTTTTCTTTGTTGATACGATGGAAAAAAAGGGTTCCCAAACCAAACTATGACTTTATCAAGTCGCCGAGGAATGTGCTATAAGGATTTGATTACTTTTACGATTTCAATTCTGGTATCTGTTACTTCCAGTATCACAAATTCAAATTTTCCAATTACAATTCTGTCATTGACTTTTGGAATTGACTCATTGTGATGAATGATAAATCCAGAGAGCGTTTCTGAATCATTCATTTCGAGTCCTAATGAATATTTTTCATTGAGCTCATCCACTCTCAACCTTCCTGAAAATATGTACTCATGTTCATTGATCATTTTTTCTATCAGCTCTTCAGTATCGTATTCGTCTTTTATTTCGCCAAACAATTCCTCTAATAAATCCTCCATGGTTACAATTCCGGCCGTGCCACCAAATTCATCAACCACCCATGCCATGCTTTTTCTTTCTTTTAATAATAGGTTCATCAAATCTGCTGCTGTCATACTTTCGGGTACAGTGGGTATTGTATGTAAAATGGACTGAATGCTTGTTGGATTTTTAAAAAGGGAAAGTTGATGAACATATCCTAAAACAGTGTCAATGTTTTTATCATACACTACCAACTTGCTTAGATTGGTGTCTATGAATCTTGTCTTTAAGGATTCAATGCTTTCATGGATTTGAATGGCCTCAATCTCTTTTCTGGGTACAAGGCATTGACGTACCTTGACATAAGGAAGCGTCAAGGCATTTTCGAACAATTCTTTATTCAATTCCTGGCTTTCTATTGCTTTCTCATCTCTTGGTTGTATAAAATTTTCTAGTTCTAGTCTGGTAAAGGCATGTTTGTTTTTGCGAACATGCACATTGATGAGGTTCTCCAGGATCCATTCAGATAGCAATACAAATTTGTTGGCAAGTGGTTGAAAGAACCTGTAAAAAAATGAAAATACCGGTGTTAGGAAAAACATCAATGTATCACTCTTTGAGCCAAACAATGCTCTGCTGAAAAAGAAATACAACAGAAAGGCAGCGGCTGCTACTACCAAATCAAACAGGATTCGGATGTATAAAAAATAAGGGATAAGATCATCTAGCAAATAACTTTCAGTCATCAGCCACAAGGGAGTTAACAATTCATCAACAAATAATCCATAGATGACAAGCATGATCACAATTCCAACATTCATTGCGTAGATAAACTTCGATGGCTCATCTAAAAATTGTGATAAGGTGGCAGCACTTTTAGAGCGTTGTTTTTTTCTGAGCTCAACAGTTAATCTGTTGAGGGAAATGAATCCCACTTCTATGCCAGCAAAGAATCCTCCAAGCAGGAATGCTATAAAAATTCCAAATAAAAAGAATGATCCCATGTGCAACAAAGATACATCAGTTCTCAATGAAGTTTCTAACCAATGCAATGACTTCTGCTGAAGCTCTTTCAATGTCATCGTTTAAAACTACCTGATCAAACTGCTCTTTGTATTGCAGTTCCTCAGTCGCTTTGTTGATTCTGGTCAGAATATGTTCAGCAGTATCAGTTCCTCTTTTTTGTAAACGCTCTTTTAAAACCTCTATAGAGGGCGGATTTATAAATATGCTCAATACATTTTCTCCAAATTGACGCTTCACATTCAATGCGCCTTTTACATCGATATCCAATACAGGTACTTTGGCTTCTCCCCAAATTCTATTCATCTCCTGAATAGTTGTACCATAATATAATCCTGGATATACCATTTCCCATTCAATAAAAGATTTGTTTTCAATCAATTTTTTGAAAACTTCTTCATTGGTAAAATGATAATCGACCCCTTCCTGTTCATTGCCCCTGATTTTTCTGGTAGTGGCTGAAACGCTGAAGGAAAGTTTCTGGCCTAATGCTGCCAACAACCTTGTTTTAATGGAGGTTTTGCCACCACCTGAAGGAGAGGTAAGAATAATGATTTTATGCTTTGCTGAAATGTCCATTACTAGGAATCAATTCTTTTGATTTGTGCGCCCAATGCAGAAAGACGTTTGTCAATGTATTGATATCCTCTGTCAATCTGTTCGATATTTTGAATGATGCTTTTACCTTCAGCACTGAGTGCAGCTATGAGCAAAGCAACCCCTGCACGAATATCCGGACTCGCCATGGTAATGCCTCTCAAGGATTGTTCTCTTTCAAGTCCAATGACTGCCGCACGGTGTGGATCACAAAGAATGATTCTCGCTCCCATATCAATCAGTTTGTCTACAAAGAATAATCTGCTTTCAAACATTTTTTGATGGATCAAGACACTTCCTCTTGCTTGCGTTGCCACAACAAGTATGATGCTCAATAAATCTGGTGTGAGTCCTGGCCATGGATGATCATAAATCGTTAGCACCGACCCATCAATAAAATCCTGTATCTGATATACATCTTGTTCTGGCACAATAATATCATCACCATTGAATTCCATTTGGATACCAAGTTGCTGAAATTTTTGTGGAATGATACCTAGATGTTGGATGCCAGCATGTTTAATGGTGATGTTGCTTCTGGTCATTGCAGCCAGACCAATGAATGAACCCACTTCGATCATGTCTGGCAACATGGTATGTGTTGTTCCACCAAGTGAGGCTACTCCTTCAATGGTTAATAAATTTGAACCGATCCCGGTAATCTTTGCACCCATGTTGTTCAACATCTTGCAGAGTTGTTGAATATATGGCTCACAAGCAGCATTGTATATGGTTGTTTTTCCTTTTGCGAGAACGGCCGCAAAAATAATATTGGCTGTTCCAGTAACAGATGGTTCATCTAACAATAAATCTGTTCCCTTCAATTGATCAGTGTGCAATCTG
The DNA here is from genome assembly GCA_964344065.1 of uncultured Sphingobacterium sp. Lineage (GTDB taxonomy): Bacteria > Bacteroidota > Bacteroidia > Chitinophagales > Chitinophagaceae > Pollutibacter. The sequence continues at coordinate 4,270 of CAYFLQ010000023.1, forward strand.
AAAAATCCTTCCCCTTGAATGTATTCAAATTTGACTCCAAGTTTTTCAAATCCAATGATATGCGTATCCAATCTTCTTCTGCCTATCTTATCTCCACCTGGTTTAGGAATAAATGCTTTTTTAAATCTTCCTAATAATGGCCCTGCAATCATTACTGATCCACGAAGCCTGCTGCTGTTTTTTTGAAAAGCAGGATCTTCCAATTTTTCAAGGGCAACTTGATTGGCTTTAAAAGTGCAGGTATGTCGATCAATTCGATTGATTTCTACACCCAAATCTTCCAATAAATCGATGAGTAGATTTACATCTAAAATATCAGGAATATTGTGGATGGTAACTGCCTCAGCAGTGAGCAATACAGCACTGATGATTTGTAATGCTTCATTCTTTGCGCCTTGGGGAGTGATCTCACCATGTAGTTGGATGCCACCCTGAACTTCAAATGCTTTCATGCAAATGCTTTAATGTAAGCTGACTACTTGAAACGCTTTTTTCCAAATTTCTGTTGAGGTCTGTTTTTCCCACCACCTCCGCCATTGCGGTTGCGTTGTTGGAATCCTCCTCCTTTGCCGCGCTTCATGAATCGCTCATCACGCTCCCTGTATGCTCTTACAAAAGGAGTATTGGTGAATTCAAGTTGACCTTGGGTAATTGCATTCAGTTCACTTCGAATGCTTTCGTCTGGGATGAGTTCCTTATGCCATGTGTTATAGGCAAGCTTCATGTAATATGCAATGATATGTGCAAAGCCTGAACGTTTTTCTTCATTTTCCTCAGCCATAGCTTTTGCAATCACCAGTTCAAGGTGCTTGCCCAAATGAGAGTATTTTGGATATCTTTTTGGATAAGGAAGTGGTGCTGGTTTTGCTTTGAGAGATTCACGTGTTGGAATGGGATAAGGACTATCTACTTCCAAATTAAAATCTGCAATGAGAAAAAGATGGTCCCATAATTTATGACGATAATCTTCTACACTTTTAAGATGTGGATTGAAAAAGCCCATCAATTCAATCACCGATTGAGCATTTCTTTGTCTTCTTTCTTTATCTTCTATCGATAGAATATGGTCTACCATTTTCTGCACATGTCTGCCATACTCCCTCATGGCCAAATGAGGCCTTGTTGTATTATAATCCATTCTTGATGCTTGAGAGCAACAAAAATAGGGATTCTGGCATGATTTTCAACAGATTTCAGGGGTTCACCAAGGCATTTCATAATTTGCAGGATGTGCTTCTACAACGGAATTGACATCAGCCGAGCTCAACATATCAAGTTGAAGAAGAAAGAGAAGAAGCTTCAAGATCCTAGTCTCAATCTTCATCAACCTTTGGCAAGTGGATTTGATTATCCTTTATGGCCAGTGCTAAAGCCAATTGAAAATGGAGAAGATGCTGTAATTGAAATGATGCACTGGGAATTCATCCCATCTTATATAAAATCTGCAGAAGCACTGTTGCATTTCAGGAAAGGCGGTGTTAATCCGAAAACGGGTCAAAAAGATTTCCCACATAATACGCTGAATGCAAGGGGAGAAGATGTTCTACAAAAACCAACCTATAAAGATGCTGCACTGCATCGTCGGTGTTTGGTACTGTCTTCTGGTTTCTATGAATGGCGACATTATACACCTGCAGGAGGAAAGGATACTGCCTATCCATATTATATCTCTTTAAAAGATCAGCCTTATTTTTTTATGGCAGGGATCTTTAATCCATGGTTGGATCAATCAACGGGTGAAATGGTCAACAGCTTTAGTATTCTGACCACTGCTGCAAATCCTCTGATGGAAAAAATACATAACAAGAAAAAAAGAATGCCAGTTATTTTACCTGAAGAACAAGCAAATCGTTGGATTGAATCAGATCTTGATTTGAATCAAATAACATCACTTGCAAGATTTCAAATCAGCGATGAAAGCATGATTGCTCATACCATTAGAAAAGATTTCAGGCAGTTGGAAGAACCTCGTGAAGCGTTTATCTATGACGAGCTTCCTACACTCTGATATACACTTTCTTTTTGTTCATCCAATAGCCAACCAGCCAGCAGAAAAACATCAGTGTGGCTGAATACAGGAATGCTCCAAATGGACCAGGAGTAAGCTTTTGGAAGATATCGAGGTTGATGGCTTCTTCGTAAGTTCTTCCTGTTGCATCCTTAAAAATATTGAACATGATAGGGATGAAATCTGAAAGCAAATAAATAAACAGCGGATTCTTTCCGAATACTTCAAAGAAGGATGTCCAGTCTTTTCTGTAATTCGTTTTATCCAAAACGTATACGAGCAAACTGATTAACATTAGATCAATTCCACAAGTATACAATGTGAAAGATCCTGTCCATAGTTTTTTATTGATAGGGAAGCTATAGTTCCAGCAAAAAGCAATGGCCAATAAGATGGCACCACTCAATAAAAGTTTGGTAAGCGTCTCGTATTCTTTTCCCTTGTCTCTGAGTATCACGCCAGCATAATATCCAATGATTACATTTACAATAGAGGGGAATGTGCTGAGGAATCCTTCGGGATCAAACGCAACACCTTCGCCTTTATACATATGTCCCTCTCCAATCAACCATTTGTCAACTTTGATTTGGAAACTGCCCAACATGCTATAATCTCCACCCAGATACATCAAGAGCCAGTATCCCAGCAAGAAAACCAAGCTCAATATGATCACCATACGTTTTGATAAATAATAAAGCATCAGTGAAGCAGCACCATAACACAAAGCAATGCGTTGAAGCACCCCAAATATTCTTGTTGTTTCAATGGGTTTCATTACCCATTCGTTTGCTTCATTGAGTTTTACAAAAGGGAACCAATACAATAGGTATCCAATTAAGAAAATCAGAAAAGTTCTTTTGAAAATTTTGCCCAATACTGCCGACTGACTCATGCTTTGAAACTTAGGCATGGTAAAGGCCATGGCGTTGCCAACTGCAAAAAGAAAAGAGGGGAAAACCAGATCGGTCGGGGTAAACCCATGCCATGCAGCATGTTCCAATGGGGCATAAGCTTCTGCACCAGAGCCTTGGTTGTTTACGATGATCATGAAGCATACAGTCATCCCCCTGAATACATCGAGGGCAGTAAATCTTTGAGTAGTAGACATATGGCAGTTAATTGATTGATTGAATGTACAAAAAAACTTATATTCATTTTCCTTTTGATGGCTGAAATGAAGAACAAACTTGGAATGAATCTTTTGTTGTGGGGTACTGATATGGATGAATCACTTTTTCCTATCCTGGCACAAATAAAAGAGATCGGTTATGATGCAGTGGAAATCCCCATTTTTGATACAGATGAATCTAAATGGAAAAGATGGAAACAGCATTTGGATGATTTGAAATTGGAGGCTGTTGCTGTAACCATCAATGGTCCTGATCATCATGCCATCAGCAGTGATGCATCTATGCGTAAAAAAACCTTGGAACAAAATCGACGTGCATTGGATTGTGCTGCCATCCTGGGTTCAAGGTTACTCACCGGCCCCTATCATTCAGCACTGGGAGTATTTTCAGGTAGCAAATCCACCAAAGAAGAAAACAACTGGGCAATTGAACATTTGCAGGCACTGAGTGAACACGCCGCAAGGTTGAATATCACACTTGGCTTGGAATATCTCAATCGATTTGAAAGTTATTTAGTGAGTTGTACAGATGAATTGATTGACTTAGTGAATGCTGTGAATCATCCAAACTGTAAAATGATGCTGGATACTTTTCATGCCAATATCGAAGAAAAAAATATTTCAACAGCCATTCAAAAAATGGGTAAGCATTTGGTGCATGTTCAACTCTCTGAAAATGACAGAGGAACATTGGGCAAAGGCCATATAGATTTTCCAAGCATCATGAAATCATTGGATGCAATTGGGTATACGGGCATGATCAGTGTGGAAGCTTTCAGTACCAAATTGTCTGCAGCCAATATTTGGAGACCCTTGTTTGAAAATGAAATACAATTGACTAAAGACAGTTATCAATATTTAACATCGTTATGAAAAAAATCAACATTGCCATTGTAGGACTCGGATTTGGTGCAGAGTTCATTCCCATTTATCAGCAACATCCTCATACCAATATGTATGCGATTTGTCAGCGCAACCAAGAAAAGTTGAATGCGATTGGGGATGCGTTTAAGATTGAAAAACGGTATTCAGATTATGATGAATTGCTGAAAGATCCTTTGATTGATGCAGTGCATATCAACTCACCTATTCCGAATCATGCAGAACAATCATTAAAGGCATTGTATGCAGGTAAACATGTTGCATGTACAGTGCCCATGGCCACCAGCATTGAAGATTGCAAGGCCATTGTGAAAGCATGCAAAGAAACCGGTAAGAAATATATGATGATGGAAACCGTTGTGTATGCAAGAGAGTTTCTGTTTGTAAAAGAGCTATATGAAAAAGGTGAGTTGGGTAAGGTGCAATTTCTGAAAGCATCTCATCAGCAGGACATGGATGGATGGCCAGATTATTGGCCAGGCTTGCCTCCTATGCATTATGCAACCCATTGTGTGGGCCCTGTTGCAGGACTATTGAGATTGGAAGCTGAATATGTTTCATGCTTTGGATCAGGAACCATTCGTCCGGAGTTGGCAAACATTCACAACTCCCCATTTGCTGTTGAATCTGCTCATATCAAATTCAAAGACTCTGATTTGAGTGCGTATGTGTACAGATCATTGTTTGATGTTGCTCGTCAGTACCGTGAAAGCTTTGAAGTATATGGGTCCAAAAAATCTTTTGAATGGGCATTGATTGAAGATGAAGAACATGTGTTGCATACTGCAAAACTTCCGGAACATGAAATTCCTACAAAAGTGAAAGTGCCCGATTACGCGCATTTGCTTCCTGAATCTATACGAGATTTCACCACAAAAGGGGTGTATGATATTGCGGATAACACTCACTTGAGTTTCACTCAGGGAGCAGGGCATGGTGGTTCTCATCCTCACCTTGCACATGAATTTGTGATGGCACTTGTAGAAGACAGAGACCCATTTCCCAATGCAGTTCAATCAGCCAATTGGACATCAGTTGGAATTCTTGCACATGAGTCAGCAATGAAAGGGGGAGAAATTATTAAGATACCTGATTACAATAATATCAGTTGACAGTTAACTGTTAACAGTTAACCGTCAACTTTCAACCTACAACCAAAAACTTCACACATGCGCCTTCTCTTTGCCTGCCTCTTACTCACTTCCCAACTCTTTGCACAACAAGGAAGAAGATTAGAAATTTTATTCTTGGGAGACAATGGTCATCATAAGCCCATCGAACGAGTCCCATCCCTCATGGCTGCTCTTGGTCCCAAAGGAATCAATTTCACTTATTCAGATGATTTAAAAGACCTGAATGGACAAAACTTAAGCAAGTATGATGCATTGATGATTTATGCGAATTGGGATGAAATCAATCCTGAAGCAGAACGCGCCATGTTGGATTTTGTTGCATCAGGAAAAGGAATATTGCCTATTCATTGTGCATCGTATTGTTTCAGAAATTCATCTGAGTATGTGAAAATGGTGGGTGGACAATTTTGGCGACATACCATGGATTCCATCACAACTAAAACACTTCAGCCAGCACATCCTATTATGAAAGGATTACAGCCTTTCACCGCATATGATGAAACGTATTTGCATAGTCAGTTGCAGGCAGATAATAATGTATTGGCAGAAAGAGAAATCAAGGCAGATCAAAAGAAAGACAGGTCGAGCCCTGCGACAGAGCCATACACCTGGACAAGAACATATGGCAAAGGGAAAGTTTTTTATACAGCATACGGACATGATGAACGTACTTGGAATCAACCAGGTTTTCAATCACTTATCTATAATGCAATCCTTTGGTCTGTTAATGAGGATGCATTGAAAGCATTCAATGCAAGAAACCCTAAGGCATTTGAATACAAAGAAGCCAATCTTCCTAACTACGAACAACGCCAGGGAGCTCAATTACAACAGTTGCCATTGACACCTGAAGAATCAATGAAACATATTCAAGTTCCTGTTGATTTCAGTCTTGAATTGTTTGCAGCAGAACCCAATGTGATGCACCCCATCGCCATCAGTTGGGATGAAAGAGGAAGAATGTATGTTCTGATCACAAAAGACTATCCAAATGAAAGAAAAAAAGAAGGCGGTAGTGATTATATCTTAATATGTGAAGACACGAACAAAGATGGAAAGGCGGATAAGTTCACCAAATTTGCAGAAGGATTGAGTATTCCTACAGGAATGGTGTTTGCGAATGGTGGTTTGATTGTTTCGCAGGCTCCTGATATGCTCTTTTTAAAAGATACAAATGGCGATGATAAAGCGGATGAACGCAAAGTGCTGTTCAGTGGTTTTGGTACTTATGATACACATGCTGGTCCTTCAAACTTGCATTATGGTTTTGATAACTGGATCTGGGGATGTGTAGGTTATTCTGGGTTTGAAGGAAAATTTGGGAATGCAGATTCATTAAAATACTATCAGGCATTTTATCGTTTCAAACCTGATGGATCACAAATGGAATGGATGACATCTACCTCTAATAATACGTGGGGATTTTCATTCAATGAAACAAACGATGTGTTTGGGTCTACTGCAAATAATTCTCATGGTTGGTATATGGCTATTCCAAATAGGTATTTTAATTCTGCCAACAGAATTGAAAATGGAAGCCGGAGTACAGATACACACCGTGATATGAAACCTATCACAGAAAAAGTAAGACAGGTGGATGCATTCGGAGGATTCACAGCTGCTGCAGGACATAATTTTTATACTGCCCGTTCCTTTCCAAAAAAGTATTGGAATCAAATTGCATTTGTTGCAGAGCCAACTGGGCATATTCTTCACCAAAATAATTTGATCAGAAAAGGAACAGATTTTTCTGATAAGGAGGCATTCAATTTAATGGCAGGTGCAGATGAATGGTTCTCTCCTGTTTTTGCTGAAGTGGGTCCGGATGGTGCAGTGTGGGTAGCAGACTGGTACAGCTACATCATTCAACACAATCCAGTTCCAAAAGGATTTGAGAATGGATCTGGTAACGCATATGAAACCAACTTGAGGGATTTTACACATGGAAGAATTTATCGCGTTGGATATAAATACTCGCCAACATACATTCCGAAGTCGCTTTCTACATATGATGTAAATGGATTGCTGAATGCCTTGCGCAGTGATAATATGTTTTGGAGGATGCATGCCCAGCGCATGTTGGTAGAACGCGGTAATAAAGATGTGGTTGCTTATTTGCAAGGCATGGTGGCAGATAAAACGTTGGATGAAATCGGAATCAATGCTCCTGGTATTCATGCATTGTGGACACTCAAGGGGTTAGGTGCTTTGGACAATAATACATTGGAACTGGCTTTGACACATCCTTCTTCCGCATTACGGAAGAACGCAATACTGGCTATGTCAACTGATGCCAATGCAGTTGCACTTTTATTGAAATACAATCTTTTAAATGATGCAGATCCTTTGGTGGTGATGAATGCATTGTTGCTTTTGTCTAAATCGCCGATCAACGAAGAAGCAGAGAAAGCATTTTTTGAACGACTGCATCAATCCAATGAGGTAGACGACAGATGGTTACCAGACGCGTTTGCGTGTGTGCTCACAGCAAATGGAGGAGCCTTGATGAAAAAGCATTTAGCATATCAGCTTCAACATCAGTCAACACCAAAAGCAGCTGCCATGGATCATTCCATGCATCAAATGAAAAATGAGTCATCTGAAGTTAAAAAGCAAGTAGAAGGAATTGATTTGGTTGTTTCAGCAATTAAAATTGATCCATCATCACCGGCAGTGCGCGAGCGCATCAATGTTACGGTAGATGTTAAAAATCAGGGATCATCAGATTTGGCGCCAGATAAATTTATTCCGCTGGACATCCGCTTTGAGGGCATGGGACTCAAATTTGATCAAGTAAGCAGGAATTTCAAAGACGGTATCAAGGCAGGAGAAACTGTTTCTATCACCAAAAACATCAATGGTCCCTGGGTGGGCAATATCAGTTTTGGTACTGATATCGTTGGTGATTATCGCCTCAGTGTGGCTATTGATAAATCAAATGAAATCAAGGAAGCAAATAAGAATAATAATTATGCTGAAAAGAAAATATCATTTGTCAGGCCACCTGATATGAACGCCTTTGCATTGGAAAGAGCATTGCGCAGCTATGCATCAGTTGCTCCTCTCGATACCTTGGTTGGTATATTAAGAGCTATCAATAATTCAAGTACAGTATTAAAAAGCAGCGTAGTAAAAGCATTTTCTGAAGGATGGAATTATCAATTAAAAAATATAGCAATCAAACCTGCAGATAAATCGTATTTACAGACACTGTCATCTGCAAATGGGAATGAGCGATTGCAAAAATTATTGGTTGCATGGGGTGCAGTTACTGCGCCTAAACCTGCTGGAGATGTAAAAGTGATTCGCATCAAAACCATCAGGGAAGCGATGAAATATGATTTGAAAGAATTCACTGTTGCACCTGGGCAAACTGTTCAAATTATTTTGGAGAATACAGATGCCATGCAACACAATTTGGTTATTACAA
>CAYFLQ010000024.1:0-12189 GCA_964344065.1 uncultured Sphingobacterium sp.
ACTCAAGGCAGGAGGCGTAATTCACAACGCAAATATATGATTGGGGGAGTGTTCAAAAACATGGGAAAACTTCTATTTGGAATTCAATGATTTTTTTAGGGGTCATGTAACTTTGTGGCCATGATTTTTTTGCCGTGGATTGTTTTGGGTGTATTTGGACTCGTACTATTCGTACAGCTATTTTTTTACTTGAGATATTTTCGTCTATTGGCCTTTTATAAGCCAGCAGAAGATGATGTAATGAGAGAGCATCCAGTGAGCGTCATCATTTGTGCAAGAGATGAAGCTGATGAAATTGAAGCCAATTTACCAGGTATTTTAGCTCAGTCTTACAAGAGTTCGCATGAAATTGTCATCGTAAACGACAATTCACAGGATGACACCAAGTATTTACTTGATGGGCTATATAAAGATTTTAAACAGCTTCACATCATAGAATTGAAACAAGAAGCTGTGCATATTCCTGGAAAGAAATTTCCTCTTTCTGTTGGCATCAAAAGTGCAAAACATGAGCTTTTGTTATTGACGGATGCGGATTGTATCCCAAGTTCAGAGCACTGGGTTAAAAAAATGCAACAAGGATTTGGAGAAGGTATTGAAATTGTGTTGGGTTATGGGGCATATAAAAAAGCCAAAGGGCTCCTTAATAAAATAATAAGATTCGACACTTTTCATACAGCATTGCAATATCTCTCTTTTGCACTTGCCGGGCATCCATATATGGGGGTTGGAAGAAACTTGGCATACAAAAGGCAAGTATTTTTCAGACAAAAAGGATTTGCATCCCATCATCATTTGCCAGGAGGTGATGATGATTTGTTTGTCAATGCAGCAGCAAATAAACAAAATACTGCAGTGGTAATTGACAAAGACGCATTCACTTATTCAACCCCAAAAAAATCTTGGAGTGAATGGATCTCTCAAAAAGAAAGACATCAAACTACAGGAAAGTATTATCGAACAAAAGATCGAGTATTGTTGGGCGCATATGTTATAACGCATTTGCTGTTCTATCCAGTTACGGTAATGGCGTTTTTCTTTCTGCCTTGGATATGGATCCTTCCTGCATTGTTATGTAAATTGATCCTTCAATCTGTAGTATTTTATAATGCAATGTCAAAGCTGAATGAAAAGGATTTGTTTCCTTATTTTATTTTCTGGGATCTTTGGATGATTCTATATTATTTGTACTTTATGTCTTCACTTTGGAAAAAACCCAAAACACAGTGGAGCTGATTGCACAATATTTTTCTGATTTTTCAGCTATTCAAACACAACAATTTGAAAGGTTAGGGCCGCTGTACACTGAATGGAATGAAAAGATCAACGTTGTATCTAGAAAAGACATTCATGAATTGTATAAACGCCATGTGCTACATTCCTTGAGTATAGCTGCTGAATTTGATTTTCTTTCAGGGATGGAAATTATTGATATTGGTACTGGAGGGGGATTTCCTGGAGTTCCGCTTGCTATTTATTTTCCCGATGTGCAATTTCATTTGGTAGATTCCATTGGAAAAAAACTCAAAGTTATTGATGCAATTTGTGCTGAACTTGAAATTAAAAATATCACAACGCAGCATATACGAGCAGAGCAAATTAAAAATAGAAAATTTGATTTTGCTGTTTCAAGGGCTGTAGCTCCATTAAAAGAATTGTGGAGTTGGACTAAACCCCTGTTGAAGAAGGAAAACAAGATGTCGGATTATAAAAATGGATTGATTTGCTTAAAGGGCGGTGATTTAGCTCAGGAGATCTCTGATGCTGGCCTGAAGCCATTTGCAAAACCCATAGACCAAATATTTAAAGAGGAGTTTTTCAAAGATAAATTCATCCTGTATGTTCCTCAGTAAGTCAAACTTTTATCACTCCATTTTTCACCCATTTCAATGGGGTTTAAACAATTGACTATTTAAATATTTTTCATTGTCCTTTCGTATTTTCGACCTTCACATATATTTGAAGAAATGGCTCGCAGTGTAAGCGATACTCCACTCATGCAACAGCACAGGGCAATCAAGCAAAAATACCCGGATGCCATTTTGCTATTTCGGGTAGGAGATTTTTATGAAACCTTTGGCGATGATGCCATTAAGGCGTCATCTATTTTGGGTATTACGCTTACTAAAAGAAACAATGGTGCAGCCTCTTCTCTTGAGTTGGCTGGTTTCCCTCATCATAGTCTTGATACTTACTTGCATAAGCTGGTAAAAGCTGGTTTTCGGGTGGCCATCTGTGATCAATTGGAAGATCCAAAATCTGCAAAAGGAATTGTAAAGAGGGGTGTAACCGAAATGGTAACGCCGGGTTTAGCAACACATGATAAATTGCTGGAACACAATAGCAATAATTTTCTGGCGGGTATTCATTTTGGCGATCAACAACTGGGCGTTTCATTTTTAGATATCTCTACTGGTGAATTTTTTGTTGCTGAAGGTGATCAAGATTATATAGACAAGCTTTTACAGACTTTTCAGCCCGCAGAAGTAATTTTTCAAAAAGGAAAACAGGAATTCTTTCAAGAACATTTTGGAAAGAAATTCTATGTCTATTGTCTTGATAGCTGGATTTTTGATCATCGCTATGCGGAGGAGGGACTTACCAGACATTTTGGAACACATTCTTTGAAAGGTTTCGGTGTTGAAGAAATGCCTGATGCCATTGTGGCTGCCGGAGCGATTCTACACTATCTGACTGATACTGCACATCCCAACAGCCATCATGTTGCCAGCATACATAGAATCAACCGGGAGGAGTTTCTATGGATGGATCAGTTTACCATTCGCAACTTGGAACTGGTATATTCATCTGTTGAGCATGGTGCAACTTTATTAAAGACCATTGATGCTACCACTACTCCGATGGGAGCAAGGTTGTTGAAACGATGGATATTGATGCCCCTGGCTGATCAAAAGAAAATCAATGAGCGTTTGAATGTTGTAGAGAAAATCATTTCACATCCCTCATGGCATGAAAAAGTGACTCAATCTTTCAGATCATGTGGCGATATTGAAAGGCTGGTAAGTAAAATTCCTTCAAAAAAGTTGGGTCCAAGAGAGATGCTTCAACTTGCAAGAGGGTTAGAACAGGTTACCTTTTTGAAATCATTGCAAGGAGAAATAAAAGATGAGTACCTAGATCGATTGATGGATAGTTTGCATCCTTGTGCCCAGATTTCCAAAAAAATTAACCTAGAAATTTCAGAAGATGCTCCCAATCAAATTCAGAAGGGTGGGTATATAAAATCAGGTGTGAACAGCGACCTGGACCACTACAGAGACTTGGCGACGGGGGGTAAAAATTTCTTGCTGGAAATACAACAGAAAGAGATTTTGCAAACCGGAATTTCTTCTTTAAAAGTTGGCTTCAATAATGTATTTGGATATTACCTAGAGGTGAGCAATACGCACAAATCAAAGGTTCCATCTAATTGGATCAGAAAACAGACCCTTACAAATGGTGAGCGCTATATTACAGACGAGTTGAAAGAATATGAAGAGAAAATTATTGGAGCTGAAGATAAAATTTTACAAATTGAATCATCTATATATGATCAATTGCTCGATGCATTGCAGGAATATATTATACCAATGCAGCAAAATGCTCATATCATTGCGGTGCTAGACTGTTTGAGTTCTTTTGCTATAACTGCAGTGGAAAAAAATTATTGCAAACCAACTTTGCATACTGGGGATGAGCTACATATAAAAGCAGCGCGGCATCCTGTTATAGAAACAATGCTTCCTCCAGGTGAATCATATGTCAGCAATGATGTAGAGTTAGACCAAGAGAACACACAGATTATCATCTTAACTGGTCCCAATATGAGCGGTAAGAGTGCGTTGTTGCGTCAAACTGCTATTGCAGTGTTGATGGCTCATATGGGCAGTTATGTTGCTGCAACTGAAGCAACCATTCCTCTTACTGACAAGATTTTTACCAGGGTAGGTGCTTCAGATAATTTGACAGGTGGAGAATCTACTTTCATGGTTGAGATGAATGAAACGGCAAGTATCATCAATAACATTTCTACCAACAGCCTCGTTATTCTCGATGAAATTGGTAGAGGAACCTCTACATATGATGGTATCTCCATTGCCTCAAGTATTGCGGAATTTCTCCATCAATCTCCCCAACGACCTAAAACATTGTTTGCTACTCATTATCATGAGATGAATGAATTGGAGGGAACGTTAAGCCGGGTTAAAAATTTTCATATCACACATCGTGAAGTGGATAATAGGATCCTGTTCTTAAGAAAATTGGCGCCAGGCGGCAGCACCCATAGCTTTGGTATACATGTAGCACGCATGGCGGGCATGCCACAGACTTTACTGCAAAGGGCCAATGAAATACTCGCTGAATTAGAGCAAAGAGATCAAAAAGAAATGAACAATGCATACAAGCAAGATGCTCCAGAAATGCAGTTGTCAATTTTTGATACGCACAGTCTTGTATTTGAAGATATCAGAAGATTATTGGAAAAAGTAGATATCAATGCCTTGACACCTGTTGAAGCATTGGTGATTTTAAATGAAATTAAAAAGAAAATTGGTTGATTGAATTATAGCAAGGACTGAAGCGAAGTAATTACTTGATCAATTTCTTCTTTTGTATTGTACTTGCTGAATGAAAATCGAACAGTCGACTGTTTTTCTTTTGTAAGGGCATTGATGACATGTGATCCTTGATTGGCACCACTGCTGCAAGCACTGCCACCTGACACACATATATGATTGATATCAAGATTGAAAAGAAGCATTTCAGATTTTTCAGAATGAGGGAACCCTACACTTAACACGGTGTAAAGGCTTGAGCCATCTGGATCTCCATTGAATACAACACCAGGAATCGTTTCAATAAGGCGTTGTTTCATGTATTTTTTCAATGACAAAATGTAGGCACTGTCTTTCTCGTGTTCTTGATGGGCTATTTCAAGTGCTTTGCTGAATCCAATGATGCCATAAATATTTTCAGTTCCTGCACGCATGTTTCTTTCTTGTCCGCCACCATGTATAAAAGGATTGATCTTGTTTCGCTGACTGATGTATAGGATGCCAACACCTTTTGGTCCATGGAATTTATGTCCAGCCCCTGTTATGAAGTCAACATGGGTGTTTGAAAGATCGATTGAAAAGTGTCCTACAGTTTGTACAGTATCTGCATGAAAAATCGCATTAGATTTTTTGCAAAGTTCACCCACCGCTTGGATGTCTGTTAAATTACCAATCTCATTATTAGCATGCATCAGGGTTACCAACGTTTTTGCTGAGGATGCCGCAAGCTTTTTTTGCAAATCAACTAAATCAATATGGCCATTTGGAAGAAGTTCTACAAACTCTAATGAAGCTTCACCGTTTTTGGATAAATATTCAACTGTATGCAACGTAGCATGATGCTCAATGGGGGAGGTAATGATTCTTTTACAACCAAGGACCCTCACAGCATTGAAAATTGCTGTATTGCTGCTTTCTGTTCCTCCGCTGGTGAAAAATATTTCTGATGGCTGTGCTTTTAGAATTGCCGCAACTGATTTTCTTGCTTTTTCGATGGCGAGCCTGTTCTCTCTACCGTAAGAATAAATGGATGATGGGTTGCCAAAATGTGATGATAAATATGGCATCATTTCCTCTAATACCAATGGGTCTATGGGAGTGGTTGCTGCGTTATCGAAATATATTCTTTGTGTCATGCTTACTAATCAGATGATCAAATATACCTAAAGCAGCTTAAATGCACTCCTGAATATCCTTGATCAATTTTGTAGCAATATTATTGGCCGTTGTTTCGAAATTGCTTTCTGCAATGATTCGTATAATCGGTTCTGTATTGCTAGCTCTTAAATGTACCCAATCATTGTCAAATTCAATTCTGAGGCCATCAATAGTATTGAGTGGGTTTGATTTATATTTCTGTTGAATTTTTGAAAAGATATCTACGAGGTTTATTCCATTTTCAAGTTCAATTTTGTTCTTGCTGATAAAATAATCCGGGTAGCTGTTTCTCAGTTGTTTTGCAGTTTTTTTTGATTCTGCCAGATGCGTTAAGATGAGTGCGATTCCAATCAATGCATCTCTGCCATAGTGAAAATCAGGTACGATGATGCCACCGTTTCCTTCACCTCCAATCACCGCATTTACTTCTTTCATTTTTGCAACGACATTCACTTCGCCTACTGCTGCGGGGTGGTACTTGCCTCCATGTTTTTCTGTGATATCTTTTAGTGCCCTTGATGAGGAAAGATTGCTTACTGTATCCCCTTTCTTTTTGCTGAGCACATAATCTGCAACAGCAACCAGTGTATATTCTTCTCCAAACATGGATCCATCTTCGGAAACCAGTACCAATCTGTCAACATCAGGATCTACAGAAATGCCAAGGTCGGCTTTCTGGTTTACCACTTCTGCTGCCAATTGATTTAAGTGTTGAGGCAATGGTTCTGGATTGTGTGCGAACTTGCCATTCACTTCTCCATTCAACACAATGATTTGATCATCTTGTAGCCCAAGTTTTTTTAAAAGCGCAGGAACAAAGAAAGCACCTGAACTATTGATGGCATCAATGACAATTTTGAATTTCTTTTTTTCGATAGCTTTTTTATTCACCAGTGGGTAGTTGATGACACAATCCAAGTGAAAATTCAAATGATCGTATTTTTTATGGACAACTCCCAATTTATCAACTGTTGAAAATTCTATTTGATTGTTTTCAGCATTGTGTAGAATTTCTGTTCCAGTTTCAGCACTGATGAATTCGCCTTTTTCATTGAGAAGTTTCAATGCATTCCATTCTTTTGGATTATGACTGGCAGTGATAATGATACCTCCAGCTGCTTTTTCATGTACCACTTCCATTTCAACAGTAGGTGTTGTAGACAGTCCAAGGTCAACAACTTCTGCCCCAAGTGTAACCAATGTTTGGGATACTAAATCAGCAATCGCTGGTCCACTGATTCTTCCATCTCTTCCGATTACAATTTTTTTATTGCCCTTAGAGATGGCCCATTGCCCATACGCTGATGTAAATTTCACCACATCGATAGGCGACAATGATTCTCCGGGTTTTCCACCAATGGTTCCTCTGATTCCTGATATGCTCTTGATTAATGCCACAACTCAATTTTAAGGTTGCAAAATTACAAAAAAAAGACGCCTTTGCCAATCTATCAAGCTTACAGAGCCTTTATTCATAATATTTTATGAATTGTTAATTTTCAATGGATTATAATCAAACAGATTACATTGTAAATTTGCCTAATGTTTCTTTCTGTAAGTTTAATACATTCATTTCTTTCTAACTCTCAGCAATTGGATGACACATTGATGTTGCTGGTAAATCGTGCATGGACTCATCCAATATTTGATCAAATCGCATTGTTGATGAGGGAGTCAATCCTTCATATTCCATTATATGTTTTTTTGTTTTTTATCGCCTACCAAATTTTCGATAAAAAAGCCTTTTGGTGGTTGCTGGGTGCTTTTGCGCTTATCGCTTTTACAGATTTGCTTAGTAGCCAAGTTATCAAATACACCTTTAATCGACTGAGGCCATGCAGAGATCCGTTCATGTCGGTTCATATTAGGTTCTTGGCAAAATATTGTGGAACCAATCCCAGTTTTACATCTTCCCATGCATTAAATCATTTTGCCTTCGCAGCATATACAGTACACTCATTTAAACACCTTTCAAAATGGTATAATCTCCTCTTTGTATGGGCTGGTATTATTGCCTATTCACAGGTATATGTGGGCGTCCATTACCCAAGCGATGTATTGGTGGGGGCTGGAATTGGAATACTTCTTGGTTGGATGGGCTATAGAGTAACCAATCAGGCATTATCTTTACATCATCCTAACACATGATTGAACTGCTGATACTTTTTTTTCTGATACTGTTGAATGGATTTTTTTCCATGGCAGAAATTGCACTGGTTTCCTCCCGAAAAGCCAGACTGGAAGGTCAAGCGAACAAAGGGGATGTCAATGCCCGAAAAGCATTGAAACTTGCTCAGCATCCAGATCGGTTTCTTTCAACTGTTCAAATTGGCATTACTACCATTGGCATCTTAACGGGTATCTATTCAGGCGAGAAAATCATTGATGATGTTGCAACATACCTAGAGAAAATTCCATCAGTATCTGTTTACAGCAATGGAATTGCTACGGCTATTGTTGTTGTGATCATCACTTTTTTCTCATTGGTTTTTGGTGAATTATTGCCAAAGCGCTTGGGACTCGCAAATCCTGAATCCATTGCTAAAACTGCCGCATCTCCCATGATGTTCCTGTCTCGGTTGGTGCATCCATTTGTTTGGTTGCTGACAAAAACCACTGGATTTATTCTGAGATTATTTAGAATTTCAAGTGATGAATTATTGGTAACTGAAGAAGAAATCAAAGCCATCATCAGTGAAGGAACAGAACATGGCGCCATTGAAGAAACAGAACAGGAAATTATTGAACGGGTCATGCACCTGGGAGATAGAAATCTCACTTCATTGATGACTCATCGAAGTGATGTCATTTGGTTTGAATTAAATGATAATGAAAAAAGCATCAGAGAAAAAATTATTGCTCAACCGCATTCTGTCTATCCTGTATGCGATAAGACCATTGATCATATCAAAGGAATTGTTTCCATAAAAGATATGTATATCAATCCTGATGATATTTCTTTTAAAGAAATCATGAAAACACCATTGTTTGTTCCAGAAAATATTACGCCTTATCAAATGCTGGAAAAATTTAAACAAACCAAAATCCATACTTCATTTGTAGTAGACGAATACGGCACACTATTGGGATTGGTTACGTTAAATGATATCTTAGAAGCAATTGTTGGAGACATTCCTCAGCACGATGAACAGGATTATGAGATTGTAAGGCGTGAAGATGGAGGTTTTCTTGTGGATGCTCAAATTCCATTCTACGAATTTTTATCCCAATTCGAAAAAGCAGAATGGATGAATGAAGGCGAGCACGAATTTGATACACTTGCTGGATTTATTCTTCATTCTTTAGAACACATTCCAGTCACAGGAGAGCATTTTGATTGGAAGGGATTCACTTTTGAAATTGTTGACATGGACGGTCATCGCATCGATAAAATATTGGTAAAGGTTTCTGATGCAATCAGAGACGAAATGGAGGAATCATAATGGAATTATCATTAAAAGGTAAAACGGCGCTCATCAGTGGAGGGTCTCAAGGAATTGGGAAAGCCATTGCAATAGAATTATCTCTTCTTGGCGCCACTTGTATTTTATTGGCACGCAATGAAAGCATGCTGGTTGAGGCTATCAAAGAGCTGTCTATCCATGATGGACAGCATCATCAATATCATAAGATTGATTTTAATGATCCAGCTTCGCTGAAACAGCTGGTTGAAAAAATTGTGGAGGCAAATACCATTGATATTCTCATCAATAACTCTGGCGGACCATCTTCCGGATTGATTTTTGATGAAAGTCCAGAAAAATTTGAAGCTGCTTTCAGGCAACACGTTGTGTGTAATCAATTGTTAACACAAGTGGTTGTGCCGGGTATGAAGAAAAAAAACTGGGGTAGAATCATCAATATCATTTCAACTTCTGTGAGAATTCCGCTGGATAATCTTGGCGTTTCCAATACGATTCGTGCTGCAGTTGCTTCATGGTCCAAAACCATGTCAAATGAACTGGCAGTTCACGGAATTACGGTGAATAGTTTGTTGCCCGGCTTTATTTCAACATCAAGATTAGATGCAGTTGCCAATAGTTTTGCTGAAAAGTCTAATATTTCAAAGGCTGAAATGGAAGATAGGATGAGAAACTCTGTTCCTGCCAAGAGATTCGGAAAACCATCTGAAATAGCCGCTGTTGCAGCTTTTTTGGCATCACCTGCAGCATCTTATGTCAATGGAATAAGCCTACCTGTAGATGGAGGCAGAACAGGAACAATTTAATACATGAGTATATTTCAATATTCGGAAGCGTTTGCACAACAACTGGATAAAGAAGATCCAATTTTTCATTTTCGAGAAGAATTTTTATTTCCTGAAACAAATGGCAAAAGAAGAATATACTTTTTGGGCAATTCTCTTGGTCTTCAACCCAAAGCTACTCAATCCGCAATTCAATCTGTATTGGATCAATGGAACCTTGATGGAGTTGAATCATTTTTTAAAGGCGAAGATCCTTGGTTGAAATACCATGAAAAATTGGTTGGTCCACTTTCAACGATTGTAGGAGCAAAGCCAACTGAAGTATCAGTGATGAATCAACTTACAGTAAACATTCACCTGATGTTGGTAAGTTTTTATCAGCCTATTGGAAAAAGAAATAAAATTTTAATGGAGTCAAAGGCTTTCCCAAGTGATCAATATGCTTTGGCTTCCTACATAAAACACCTTGGCTTAGATCCTGATGAAATCATCATTGAAATCAATCCACATCAAGAAGGAGTTCCTCCCACAAATCAAGAAGTGATCGATTATATAGATAAGCATAAAGATGAGCTGGCATTGGTTTTTTTAAGCGGTGTTCAATATTATACTGGTCAACTTTTTGATGTACAATCCATTGCAGAACATGCTACTCGAGTTGGTGCAAAAGTTGGATTTGATCTTGCTCATGCCACTGGTAATGTTCAGTTGAAGTTGCATGAGTGGGAGGTTGATTTTGCATGTTGGTGTTCATACAAATATCTCAATGCTGGTCCTGGGGCTATTGGTGCAGTATTTATCCATGAGAAACATCATCATCAAAACCTGAATCGATTGGAAGGTTGGTGGGGAGTCAGAGGTGATCAGCGGTTTTTGATGAAAAAAGAATTTATCCCTTCTGCTGATGCAAGTGCCTGGCAATTGGGAACCTCACCCATGTTGTTGATGGCTTCTTTGCATGCTTCTCTTCAATTGTTTGAAAAAGTAGGGTGGAATACATTGTTAGAGAAACAGCAAAAAATGATAGCCTGGACAGATTATCTTTTAACCAGTCTTGATCAAGATGTATTTAAGCGGATTACTCCTCAGCAAAGAGGATGTCAGGTCTCTTTGCAGTTCAAGCAACATGGGCGAGAAGTATATCAGCGTCTTTTTGAAAAAGGCTTTATGATTGATTGGCGTGAGCCAGATGTGCTGAGATTCGCACCAGTACCTATGTACAATAGCTATGTAGAAATATGGCAATTTGTTGAAGCCTTGAATGAAGTAATTAAAGAAGTATCTTTGAAGTATTGAGTCAACATGAATAAACAGTATCTGGTAGATCAAATAAGAGCAAAAAAATCCTATCTATGTGTGGGTTTGGATACTGATCCCTCACTGATCCCCTCTCATTTGCTAAAAGAAGATGATCCAATATTTACATTCAACAAAGCCATCATTGATGCAACGTTAGATCACTGTGTTGCCTATAAAATCAATACTGCTTTTTATGAATCACAGGGATTGGAAGGATGGAAAGCACTTGAAAAAACCGTGAATTACATTCCATCCACTCATTTTAAAATTGCGGATGCAAAGAGAGGTGATATAGGAAATACTTCCGCGCAATATGCAAAAGCATTTTTACAAAATCTTCCTTTTGATTCAATTACCATAGCTCCCTATATGGGTGCAGACAGTGTGAAGCCATTTCTTGCGTTTAAAGATAAATGGGCAATTGTATTAGGACTGACTTCCAATTCAGGTGCTACTGATTTTGAATTACAAAAATTAACCAGTGGGCAATCCTTATATGAACTTGTATTGTCTACGGTTGCTAGTTGGGGCACCACGGATAATCTCATGTTTGTAGTGGGGGCTACTCAAAGCGATGAATTTTTACACATTAGAAAAATTATCCCTCAACATTTTCTATTGGTACCTGGTGTTGGTGCGCAAGGCGGAAGCCTGGAAGAGATATCAAAAAAAGCAATGAACGAAGAAGTGGGATTGCTGGTAAATGTAAGCAGGGATATCATCTATTGTTCAAAGGAAATGAATTTTGCTCAACAGGCAGGTGAAAGAGCCAAGCATTATGCGCTTCAAATGGCAAAGTTCCTCTAACAAGTTAAAGATGTAATTTTTTGTTGATGATCAGGGTTAAGAGCTCGTCTGACCAAATCTCATATTCTTGTGCAGACGGATGAAGATTGTCATTGGCAATGAAATTCCTGTCAATGCTTCTGCTTCTATTTCCTGATGTTATTTCTAAGTATTGTGTTTTGT
>CAYFLQ010000025.1:0-12034 GCA_964344065.1 uncultured Sphingobacterium sp.
TCATCCAATCAAGTGGACGAATGGTTCTTAAATCGATTACTTCAGCACTGATGCCCTCTTTTTCCAGCTCCTCTGCAGCACCCAATGCAACTTTCATCATCTTATTGAAAGAAACGATTGTTACATCGCGACCTGCTCTTTTCACATCAGCTTTTCCAATTGGAATTAAGTATTCTTCTTCAGGTACTTCCCCTTTATCTCCGTACATCACTTCACTTTCCATGAATACTACTGGATCGTCATCGCGGATAGCACTTTTTAAAAGTCCTTTTGCATCGTATGGATTGGAAACCGAAATAACTTTCAAACCAGGAATGTTTGCATACATGCTTTCAAATGCAGTGGAGTGTTGCGCACCCAACTGTCCTGCAGACCCATTTGCACCACGAAATACAATTGGACAACCAACTTGTCCGCCACTCATGGCCAACATTTTTGAAGCAGTATTCAAAATCTGATCAAGGGGCAATACAGCGAAGTTCCAGGTCATGTATTCAACAATTGGCCTCAATCCATTTTGTGCAGCACCTACAGCAACTGCTGTAAAACCAAGTTCAGCGATGGGTGTATCAATCACACGCTTGGGACCGAATTCGTCCAACATACCTTGACTCACTTTGTATGCACCATTGTATTCTGCCACCTCTTCACCCAAAAGAAAAACCCTTTCATCTCTTCTCATTTCCTCTTGCATGGCTTCTCTGAGTGCTTCACGAAACGCAATGATTCTTGACATAAGTTCGGTTTAAAAGAGATGCAAAAATATTGCAGTTAGGCGACTTCTGCAAAAATTGTAAAATCAGGGTGTATATGGGTGTTATTTTTGGAATAAAATGCAGGCTGAATAAGGCTTTACCTCCATATCCCCCTTGAGCTGAACTTGCCTGCCAACAACTGCATTATTGAGCGTGAAAGCTTGCCAATTACCCTCAGGACATTTGACTTGTTGATGGGTTGGATTGCCATTGAAGACAACCAAAATCTTTGCCCATTCATCGCCTGCTTTATGCCCATCAATCTCAAACACAACCAACCCATCTCCCACATCTTTAAAATCAATCAGCGATGCGATCTCTTTTTGACTTGTCAATCGAAAAGCTGGATGAGATTTTCTCATCGCTATGAGACTACGAACATATTGATATACGTCCATGTTATCAGCCTTGTCAAACCAATTGATCCTGTTGATATCATCAGAAGCATTGAAAGAATTTTCAACACCTTGTTTCGAACGTAAAAATTCTGTGCCTGCATGCAAGAAAGGAATACCTTGAGAAGTCAACACAATAGTCAAAGCCAACTTATGCATGTCTCTGCGTGAGGTTACCGTATCGCTTGCATTTGAAATGGCAAGCTTGTCCCACAAAATATTATTGTCATGACAATCTACATAACTAATGACTTGTGATGGATTTTTTGCATAAGGTGCTTTTGAATAATTCACTTTTGAATAATCAATTTGTGGATGTTGGCAGGCAGCAGTCACTCCAAATTTGATGGATTCTTCCATACCTGGTTTTCCAGTTGCAAACCCCTTGTCCAACTTTTCAAAAACACTCCCTTTGATAGCATCTCTTAGGTCATCACTGAAGACAGCAATATTTGAAAGCTGATAAGCATTTTTCTTTAATGCCCTCAATGAATCAGGCAATGGAGAATTCCCTGCAGTCCATCCCTCTCCATATAATAAAATGTCTGGCTTGATTGCTCTTAACTCATTTGAAATCCTGTTCATTGTTTCGATATCATGAATGCCCATGAGATCAAAACGGAATCCATCAATATGATATTCTTTCACCCAATATTTAAGCGACTCCAATATGAACTTCCTCATCATAGGTCGCTCACTGGCTGTTTCATTACCACATGCAGAGGCATTTGAAAAAGTTCCATCTTCTTTTTGTCTGTAATAATATCCAGGCACAAGCTGATTAAAATATGAATTCTCTGTCAGCATCGTATGGTTATAAACTACATCCATCACCACACGAATATTTTTCAGGTGCAATGCTTTCACCATTTGCTTGAACTCCTTGATTCTTGTAATTCCATCATCTGGATTAGTTGAATAAGATCCCTCAGGTGTATTGTAGTTCAAAGGATCATATCCCCAATTATATTGATTGCTGTCTTTTTTACTTTCATCAATACTGTAAAAATCATATACAGGCAACAGATGTACATGCGTGACACCCATTTCCTGCAAATGTTCTAATCCTGTTTGCACTCCTGCGATATTCATGGTAGCCACTTCAGTCAATGCAGTGTATTTACCTCGAGCCTGCATGCCCGATTGTTTATCAATGGTGAAATCGCGCAGATGCATTTCATATATAACTGCATCGGTGGGTAGCCCACCAACATTGCCCGGTAAATTTTTTCTGTTGCTGAATTTAGGTGATACATCCGATTCCCACCCAACAGGATTGGTATCTTTCAAATCCACTACCACAGCCCGTTTCCCATTTGTTCCCACTGCTTTTGCATAGGGATCAGGCACTTCGCTCATCCATTTGCCATGAAATAAAATCTTAAAAACATAATACACTCCTTTCAAATCTTTTGAAATTGTTTTGGTCCAGGTACCTTGCGAACCTTTCTCCATATCTATGATTTGAAATGGAGCACCCCCGAGTGAAGAATGATATAAAACCAATGCTGCTTTTTCTGCTGTTGGACTCCAAATTTTAAAAGTTGAAGCAAGTTTTGTGTAGGTCAGACCCAAATCATTTCCTGTGTATGCAGGATATTTCTCTGGACTGAAAAACTGACTAAATCCAAAAAATCCATTCAGCATAATCAAAATGGTGTAAGTAAATTTTTGCATTTACAAATCTTTGAAATGCAAACTAGTGAATTTCAGGCGCAAGTGACCAATGTTCTGGTGATCGCCATAATCCAGACAACAACAGCTCACGCATGAAGAAAAATTCTTTCGGGAGCTTATCAAACATTCTGGAGAACAATTCTTCATGTGCTAAGATTTCATTCTTCCACAATTCACGATCAACACTCATTACTGCATCATATTGCTCTTTTGAAAAATTCAATGCTCCCCAATCAATGTCTTCATACTGTGGAACCCATCCGATGGGGCTTTCAATAGATACTTTTTCACCGTGTATTCTTTCAACAACCCATTTCAACATTCGCATGTTATCACCAAAACCAGGCCACAAGAAATTTCCATCTTTATCTTTTCTGAACCAGTTCACTCCAAAAATTCTAGGAGGATTTGGAATATTTCTTCCCAATTGCAGCCAATGATTGAAATAATCTGCCATGTGATATCCGCAGAATGGCAACATGGCAAAAGGATCTCTTCTTACTTTGCCAACCTCTCCGAATGCAGCAGCAGTTGTCTCAGAACCCATGGTTGCTGCAAGGTATACTCCAAAATTCCAATTAAATGCCTGATACAACAATGGAACGGTATTACTCCTTCTTCCTCCAAAAATAAAAGCACTGATGGGAACTCCCTCTGGATTTTCCCATTCCGAATCTATGCTTGGACATTGATGAGCAGGTGCTGTAAATCTTGCATTGGGATGTGCAACGGGATTGCCTGATGTTGGATCATGCTGTTGTCCTTTCCAATTCATGATATCTTTTGGAACATCTTTGGTAAGTCCTTCCCACCAAACATCACCATCGGGTGTAACGCCCACATTGGTAAATATGCTGTTTTTGGAAAGTGCTGCAATCGCATTGGGATTTGTTTTGGCGTTGGTGCCAGGGGCCACTCCAAAATATCCATGTTCTGGGTTGATGGCATACAATCTTCCATCTTTACCAGGTTTTATCCAAGCAATATCATCACCAACTGTTGTTACTTTCCATCCTTTCATATCTCCAGGAGGTATCAACATGGCAAAGTTTGTTTTGCCACATGCACTCGGAAACGCAGCAGCAACGTAGGTTTTACGTCCTTTAGGATCTTCAACTCCCAGGATAAGCATATGTTCTGCCAACCATCCCTCCTCTTTTGCCATTACAGATGCTATGCGCAATGCAAAGCATTTTTTACCCAATAATGCATTTCCACCATACCCAGAACCGTAAGAAACGATCGAACGATCTTCAGGATAATGAACGATGTATTTTACCGTTGGATTGCAAGGCCATGCCACGTCTTTTTGTCCGGGTTCTAATGGAGCACCTAAAGAATGTAAACATTTGATGTACTCTCCATCTTGATCTATTAAATCCAGCACTTTCGTTCCAACTCTGGTCATGATGTGCATGTTCACAACCACATATGGAGAATCAGAAACTTGAACGGCCATTTTAGAAAGCGGAGATCCAAGCGGACCCATACAGAAGGGAATCACATACATGGTTCTTCCTTTCATGGAGCCCTTGAAAAGTTCTTTCATGTTGGCCTTCATTTCTTTTGGATCCACCCAATTGTTTGTTGGGCCCGCATCTTCTTTTCTTCTGCTGCAGATGAATGTTTTATCTTCTACCCTTGCTACATCACTTGGATCAGAATTACATGCATAAGAGTTCGGCCAGCGTTCTTCATTGAGTTTAATGAAGGTTCCATTTTGAACCAGCAATGCACAAAGCTGATCATATTCTTGCGTCGACCCATCGCACCAATGTATATTTTCTGGCAAACAAACATCTGCCATTTCTTTCACAAAATTGATGAGATCGGCATTTTTCAGGTGTGCGGGTTGATTAGTTTTCATGGGGAATCATTCAGGTACAAATTTAATTCAATTGTAAGTTGAATACCCTTCAATTTGACTATGTAAATCAACATTCTGTGCAAAAAAATTCATTAACTTAGAATGCCGAACAATGCTGCCAATGAATATTAGAAGCCTCTTCGCAGGAAACACTAAAAAAGTATACATTTTTGCATCGATGGCTGTTGCATGTATTGCCACTGCCGCATACTTCATGCTTCCAACAGAAAGTAAAGAAGAAGAAATTCCTGAATTGGTTGATTTCAACTTCCATGTTAGGCCCATCTTATCTGACAGATGTTTTAAATGCCATGGTCCTGATGCAAACAAAAGAGAGGCCAATCTAAGGTTGGATACAGAAGAAGGTGCATTTGCTGCATTGAAAGATGATCCTTCTCATCATGTAATTGTACCCGGAGATCCACTTGCATCTGCAATGTTTGTAAGAATCAGTTCATCAGACACGTCTGAGGTGATGCCTCCACCATCCTCCAATTTGTCTCTAAGCAAAAGAGAAATTGCTGTAATTAAAAAATGGATTCAACAAGGAGCAGTGTATAAAAAGCATTGGGCTTTTATCCCCCCTGTAAAGTCAACAGTGCCAGAGGTGGATGAGGACTATAATCCGCGAAATGAAATCGATCATTTTATTTTCAAAAAATTAGATGAAGTAGGTTTAGAACCAAATGAAGAGGCTAGCAAAGAAGCTTTGCTGAAAAGAGTTTGCATGGACATCACAGGATTACCGCC
Source organism: uncultured Sphingobacterium sp. (assembly GCA_964344065.1). Classification (GTDB taxonomy): domain Bacteria; phylum Bacteroidota; class Bacteroidia; order Chitinophagales; family Chitinophagaceae; genus Pollutibacter. The sequence continues at coordinate 5,445 of CAYFLQ010000025.1, forward strand.
TGGTGTTGAGATGCAAGAAAAATTCTTACGTGACAATACCCCGAATGCATATGAAAAAATAGTGGATGAATTACTAGCTGACAAACATTATGGAGAAAAGATGGCCATCCCTTGGATGGATGTTGCGAGATATGCCGACAGTCATGGATATCAAGATGATGGTTACCGTACCATGTGGCCGTGGAGAGATTGGGTGATTCATGCGTTCAATGAAAATTATCCTTTTTCAACCTTTATCACCTGGCAGTTGGCAGGAGATTTATTACCCAATCCAACCAAAGAGATGTTGCTTGCAACAGGATTCAACCGCAACCATAAGATTACGCAAGAAGGTGGTGTGATTGATGAAGAATATCGAATTGAATATGTAACTGACAGAACCAATACGTTTGGAAAAGCTTTTTTATCCATCACGTTGGAATGCGCAAAATGTCATGATCATAAATATGACCCTGTTACGCAAAAGGATTATTACAGCATGTTTGCATTCTTCAATCAAGTTCCGGAAAAAGGATTGGTTGGGGATATTACACTTGCTTCACCAGGAGATCCTCCCAATATGAAGATCAGCACTGAAGACGTGAACAGTGTGATGAAATTCATCAATAAAAAAGATACTGCTCCAGTGGTGGTAATGGTCATGAAAGACAGTGTGGGCATTAGACCAACCAGGGTGTTGAGAAGAGGCAATTATGATCAGCCAACAGATACTGTAGAAGCACATACTCCATCAAGCATATTGGGATTTCCAGCATCGACATTTGAAAAAAACAGATTGGGATTGGCAAAATGGATGTTGGATCCTAAACAACCGCTTACAGCACGTGTGTTTGTAAACAGAATTTGGAATGAGTTTTTTGGAAGAGGACTCGTGAAAACAGTTGGTGATTTTGGCATGCAAGGTGAGCTTCCGAGCCATCCTGAACTCCTCGATTGGTTGGCAGTTGATTTCAGAGAAAATGGATGGAACATCAAAAGGCTTGTAAAGATGATTGTAACATCCACTACTTATAGACAAAGCACTAAGCGAACTCCATCAAAACTTCAAGTAGATCCAGATAACAAATACTTAAGCTATTATCCAAGATTGCGATTAAGTGCTGAGCTGCAAAAAGATTTAATCCTATCTGCTGCTGGTATCTTAAATACGGAGATTGGAGGCCCAAGTGTTAAGCCTTATCAACCTAAAGGCGTATGGGAATCTACCACATCTGGAAGAGGTGAGTTGGCAAGATATGTGCAAGACAAAGGAGAAAAATTATACAGAAGAGGTCTGTATAATTTTATCAAGAGAACAGCTCCCCCTCCTGCCCTGTTGATCATGGATGCGAGTACAAGAGACCAATGTGAGGTAACAAGATCCAGAACCAACACTCCGTTGCAAGCGCTGGTATTGATGAACGATCCACAAGTATTGGAAGCAGCACGTGTACTTGCACAACATATATCAAATATGAATTTGACAGAAGATCAAAAATTAAACAGGGTCTTCCAATTGATACTGTGTAGAAAGCCGAGTGCAAAAGAATTCGATATGCTCAAAAAATATTTCACCGAAGAAAAAAATTCTTTCAATCAAAATAAAATCAAGGCTTCGAAATTTATTTCTGCTGGAGAATTTGCACAAATCAAAACAAAAGATTTGGGGGCAACAGCTGCACTCATGCAGGTGAATCAATTATTATTCAATCTTGATGAAACCACTGTCAAATGAAAATGGAACAACAAGAAAAAGATTTTAGATTAAATATCACAAGGAAACATTTTCTGACCAAAGCAGGATTGGGACTTGGCGGTGCTGCATTGGGGGGATTGTTATTCAAAGATCAACTGTTTGGTTCTTCAGCTGAAACAGCCATGCAGTTGGGTGTTGCGCAATTTGCACCCAAAGCAAAAAGAATCATTTATCTGTTTCAAAATGGAGCTCCTTCACAATTGGAAACTTTCGATTATAAACCCTTGTTGAATAAAATGCATGGTGAAGAATTGCCGGCATCCATTAGAATGGGACAACGTTTAACCGGAATGACGTCTAATCAGGAAAAATTTCCGCTGGTTGGTTCTACATTCAATTTCTCTCAACATGGACAATCGGGAGCATGGGTTTCTGAACTCTTTCCTCACATGGCTTCGATTGCAGATGATTTGTGTTTTATTAAAACCATGCATACGGATGCCATCAATCATGATCCCGCATTGACATTTTTCCAAACAGGTGCACAGCAAGGAAACAGGCCGAGCATGGGTGCATGGATGAGCTATGGATTGGGAAGTGAAAATGCTAACCTGCCTTCATTCACGGTACTCTTATCAAGAGGAAGAGGCAACGGCCAGGGTGTGTATTCAAAATTATGGACCAATGGATTTTTAGACAGCGTCCACCAAGGTGTTGTATTCAGCAGCGGTGAAGATCCAGTATTGTACTTGAACAATCCAGAGGGACATGATAAACAAAGCAGAAGAGCGATGTTGGATATGTTGGCAAAATTCAATGCTGAATCATTTGAAAACATTGGTGATCCAGAAATTCAAACAAGGATTAAACAATATGAAATGTCATACCGCATGCAAAGTGCAGTGCCGGAATTGACAGACTTCAGCAAAGAGGCAAACAGTACTATTAAATTGTACGGTCCTGATTGCTTGGTACCTGGTACATATGCAGCAAATTGTTTATTAGCAAGAAAACTTTCAGAATCTGGTGTGAGGTTTGTGCAATTGTACCATCAGGGATGGGATACACATGGAAATCTGGAGGGAGATATGAGAATGCAAGCAGAAGATGTTGATCGTGCAAGTGCAGCATTGATCAAAGACCTCAAACAAAGAGGACTGTTGGATGAAACATTGGTAATATGGGGAGGAGAATTTGGAAGGACTAATTATTGTCAGGGCAAACTCACCAAAGAAAGTTATGGAAGAGACCATCATCCAAAATGCTTCTCACTTTGGATGGCAGGAGGAGGCACAAAGCCAGGAACTGTCTATGGTGAGACGGATGAGTTTGGATATAACATTGTAAAAGATCCAGTAAGTGTTCATGATTTTCATGCAACTGTATTGCATTTGATGGGAATCAATCACGAACAGCTTACTTATAAACATTTGGGAAGAAGATACCGACTGACAGATATTGCAGGAGAAGTGGTGAAAGGAGTTATTGCATAATGAGAACATTTACATTTCAAACACAGATCATCGCTTCATTGTTAATGCTGCTTCAAGCATTGATGATGGTATTGGGATTTGTTTCATTAGAGGCCATCCCATTTTGGATACAACAAGTTGGTCATTTTCATCCATTATTACTGCATTTACCTATTGCGTTTACCTTATTGCTCATCCCTGCATCACTGTTTGTTCGAAATGATGAAACTGAAAAAGGTTCAGTATTTATTTTATTCCTTCATTACAATGCATTGTTTGCTACCATCACTGCTTTACTCGGCTTACTGGCTGCTGCAAATGGTGAATTTGACAATGATACGCTTTTCATACACAAATGGTTGAGCATAGCCACGGCAGTCTGCAGCCATCTGTTAATCTATCTATATCAGTTGCCTGCAATAAAGAAACAATTCTTTCAACTTGCTGTAGTGCTTACTTCAACCATCATGATCATAGGAAGTCATTTTGGAGGAAGTCTTACGCACGGTGAAGGTTATTTGAATTTCAGTGAATCCAAACCAACATCCGCAGCTTTCAAACCTCTTTCAGATTCCACCAATATTTACAAAGATGTTGTTCAAACTGTATTGATCAACAAATGCATGGAATGCCATAATGATAAAAAAGCTAAAGGAGGATTGAATCTTAGCTCTTATGCATCTTTAATGAAAGGTGGGAAATCAGGTTCAGCCATTGTTTCGGGCGATATTGAAAAAAGCATATTGATCCAAAGAATCCTATTGGCAATGGACGACAAAAAACATATGCCCCCGAAAGGGAAAGTCCAATTGAATGAAAATGAAATATTTCTTTTCAGGGATTGGGTTATGAAAAAGGCTGATCCATCGATGCAATATCACCAACTTGCCATGGATGATACTCTTAGAAGCATTCTTCAACAAATTGTTCAATCCAGTCCTTCCATTCAGCCCTCTAAAACATATTCCTTCAGTAAAGCGTCAGAGGAGAAGATCACTGCATTGAATTCACCCTTTAGGAGAGTAATGCCAATGGATGTCCACTCCCCTGCATTGATTGTCAAATTTTATCTCAAAGAAAAATTCACACCTCAATTGTTAGATGAATGTAAAGGGATTGCTACACAAATTGTAGAGATCAATTTATCTACCATGCCCGTAGATGATAAAGCAATGAATACGATTGCAGGATTTGAGCATCTTGAAAAATTAAATTTAAATGGAACACTGGTCACCGGAAATCAATTCAAATTATTAAAGGCTAATACAAAATTGGAAGAGATTCAGCTGGCTAATACAAAAATCAGTTATGCTGCAGTTGAATCACTTGGCAATCTTTCCTCTTTGAAAGCTGTATATCTATGGAACAGCGGCTTAAACCAAAAAGAAGTGCAAACACTTCAACATAAATATCCATCAATAAAATGGGATCTTGGTTACATACCAGATGACAACGAATTACTGAAATTAACCCCTCCTGCTCCTTCCAATACGGATAAAATGATTTTGGATCCAAGCGAAAAAATCACTTTAAAACACCCACTGCCAGGTGCACAAATCAGATACACACTAGATGGAAGTATTCCTGATTCAATCCATGGCATCTTGTATACAAAACCATTTGGCATCAGCGGACTAACAGAGATCCATGCAGTTGGAACATCCAAAGGATGGCTCACCAGCAATGCATCCTCATTCACTTATTTCTTAAAAGGACATAAAATAGATTCTGCCATCATCATTAACCCTCCTGCTGAAAAATACAGAGCCAATGGTGCAAAGGCTCTCATCGACTTTAATAAAGGAACGTCCAATAATCTGAATTTGAATTGGATCGGTTTTAGAGAGCAAACCATGAAGGTAGGCTTTCATTTAAGTGAAGGAAAAATGATCTCAAAAACAGTATTAAGTCTGGCAGATAATACCGGGTCATATGTCTTTCCACCTGAAAAAATTGTCATCAAAGGTGGCACCGACCCACAACATCTCAAGCCATTGGGAAGTTTTATCCCTGTTCAACCCAAAGAACAAAGAAATGCTGGTATGCTGCCTATCTCTATCGATTTTAAACCAGGCACGTATCAATACATTGAAATAGAAGCCATCAATGTGCAGCACCTCCCCAAATGGCATCCAGGCAAGAAGGAAAAAGGATGGGTGTTTGTGGATGAAGTGTTTTTCTATTAATTTCACGGGTTAATACGAACGTTTGATCTCCCAACAAACCATACAGGAAATCCAGAACAGGATTGACATTTTAGATGTCGTCGGCAACTTTGTAAAATTAAAACGCAGAGGCACCAATTATTTAGGTCTCTGCCCTTTTCACAACGAAAAAACTCCTTCTTTCACCGTTTCACCCTCCAAGGAGATTTATAAATGTTTTGGATGTGGCAAAAGTGGCAATGCCATTGGCTTTGTCATGGAACATGAAAAATTAACCTATCCTGAGGCGCTAAAATGGCTTGCAAGTAGATACAATATTGAAATTGAAGAAACCGAAACGAGTCCTGAGTACAAAGAACAACAACAACTCGCGGATAGCTTACATATTCTCAACCAATTTGCTGCAAAATATTTCAATGCACAGCTAAAAGAAACCGAAGAAGGGCAACAACATGCGTTGGATTATTTAAAAGAAAGAGGATTCAACGATGCTACCATTGAAAAATTTCAAATTGGATATTGCCCCGAAAAAGGAGATGCATTCACCACGGAAGCATTGAAACAACAATACAGTGAAGAAATTTTAAAGAAAAGTGGTTTATCAACAGAGCGAAACGGTCAATTGTTTGATAATTACCGAGGAAGGATCATCTTCCCTATCCACAATCAAAGCGGAAAAATTATTGGATTTGGTGCCAGGGTTATTGGAAACAGTGACCGCGGACCGAAATACATCAACACACCTGAAAATGAACTCTATGTAAAAAGTAAAATTTTATATGGTTCTTATTTTGCAAGGCATCCCATAGACAAACAAGATGAATGTTTTTTGGTGGAAGGTTATACAGATGTAACTGCCATGCATCAGGCTGGTATTGAAAATGTGGTTGCCTCAGGAGGCACTTCCTTGACACCGGATCAGCTCAGACTGGTTAGAAAATACACCAATAATCTGACCATCATTTATGATGGCGACAGTGCGGGAGTGAAGGCAGCTTTAAGAGGATTGGATTTGGCGATTGAAGAGGGACTGAATGTGCAACTCGTACTGATTCCTAATAAGGAAGATCCAGACAGTTATGTAAAGAAAGTTGGTGCGGAAGCATTCAGAGATTTTGTAAAAGAGCATAAGAAAGATTTCATTCTCTTCCAACTTGATATAGCAATGCAGGATGCAGGGAATGACAGTACAAAAAAAGCTGCTGTTGTAAATCAAATTGCAGAATCCATTTCGAAACTGAGCAGAGCAGAAGATTTCACCAGGCAACAGGATTATAT
>CAYFLQ010000026.1:0-5919 GCA_964344065.1 uncultured Sphingobacterium sp.
TTGAAGAAGTGCGTGCACTTAAAAAAGAATTTTGGTCAGATGTAAGAATCCCAGGGGAGATCAATGAAATGAATCCTGAATTAGACAAAGCAGGACGTGTAGCTGATTTCATTGAATTAGGCGAACTCATGTGTTTGGATGCATTGGAAAGAAATGAAAGCTGCGGAGGTCACTTTAGAGAGGAATATCAAACTCCTGATGGAGAAGCGCTGAGAGATGATGAAAAGTACATGTATGTTGCAGCATGGGAAAGCAAGGATGAAAGCTGGCAACTACACAAAGAAGCACTGAATTACGAAATTGTTAAACCAAGTCAAAGAAGTTATAAATAATCCACCACCGATAACCGTTGATTTATGCAACATTATTCAATGAATTTGAAGTTAAAAGTTTGGCGTCAGCGCAATGCGAATGATCAAGGTCATTTCGAAACATATGATGTAGAAAATATCTCATCTGAAATGTCTTTTCTTGAAATGATTGATGTGTTAAACGAACGATTGATTGCAAATGGCCAAGAATCCATAGCATTTGATCATGATTGCCGTGAAGGTATTTGTGGTATGTGCTCGATGGTAATTGATGGCAGACCCCATGGCCCTTGGAAAGGCACTACTACCTGTCAGTTGCATATGCGAGCTTTCAAAGATGGCGATGTAATTACTGTTGAACCTTTCAGAGCAAATGCATTCCCAGTCATCAAAGATCTGATGGTGAGCAGGGCCGCATTTGATCGCATCATTCAAGCAGGTGGATATATTTCGGTAAATACAGGTAATGCGGTAGATGGCAACGCCATCCCTATTGAAAAAGATAAGGCAGACGCTTCTTTTGCAGCTGCTGCATGCATAGGATGTGGTGCTTGTGTTGCTGCATGTAAAAATGCATCTGCTATGCTGTTTGTGTCTGCAAAAGTTTCTCACCTGGCACTGCTTCCACAAGGAGAGCCTGAAAGAAAACAACGCGTCGTGAATATGATCGCTCAAATGGATAAGGAAGGATTTGGCAGCTGTACCAATACTTATGCATGTGAAGCGGAGTGTCCAAAAGAGATTTCGGTGCTCAACATTGCAAGATTGAATAAGGAGTATCTCAATTCGTCGCTTTCGGCGGATTAATAAGTTGAAAACGGGTTAAAGGATAAAAATACTTTTGTTACTAATGGGCATGGTCTTTACGATCAGCCTATGTCATGCACAACAGCTTTCTAATTACAGAAAGAAATCCATCCTCATTGAGGGAGATACCACTTTTATTGATTCACTTCCAATTGTTCCTGGTTCATTTCTTGTAAAATCTGATACAACTGGCTCCTTTTATTTTTTAAACAACCCATCCCGCATAAAATGGTTGAAAAAACCTTTGTTTGCCTCTGTTGAAGTCGAATACAGGGTTTTCCCTTTTTCATTGAATGACAAGTATAGGCATTTGTCTTTTGATAGTATTTTCTATCGGTTTGGTGCCGCTGGAAATAAGGTTGCAGAAAATCATTTTAATGCGAAACCAATTGACTTTGGAAAATTATCTACCTCCGGAAGCTTGGGAAGAGCCTTGTCATTTGGAAATCGGCAAGATGCAGTACTCAATGCAAACCTCAATCTTCATATAAGCGGATATTTAGCTGATAGTATTTATGTAGCTGCTGCTATTTCTGACAACAACCTTCCTATCCAACCCGATGGCACCACACAGAACCTCAATGAAATTGACAAGGTTTCAATTTCTTTTTCTAAACCCAACTGGAACTTACAATTAGGTGATTTTGACTTGCGTCAGCAACAATATTTTCTTGGTTTCTATAAGCGTATGCAAGGTATTATGTACCAAACCACACAAAAACTTGGACATGGATCTAGTAATTCGTTGTTGCTCAGTGGTGCAGTAGCAAAAGGTAAATTCACCAGGAATATATTTCAAGGCATCGAAGGCAATCAAGGCCCTTATCGTTTAACAGGTGCCAATGCAGAATTGTTTTTTATTGTTTTGGCAGGAACCGAACGCGTATTCATGGATGGGGTTATGTTGCAACGAGGAGAGGACCAGGATTATGTTATCAATTACAATACAGCAGAAATCATTTTTACTCCAAGGCAAATGATCACGAAAGACAAGAGGATACAGGTTGAATTTGAATATGCTGATCGGAATTACCTGAATTCTCAAATGTATATGAGTAATTCGTTGCGTCTTAAAAAAAATTTTTCGATCAATGTTGGATATTACAATAATACAGATGCAAAAAATTTACCTATCAATCAATCATTGAACGGAACACAAAAAATGTATTTGTCTGGATTGGGTGATCAAGTACAACATGCCTTTTACAACACAGCGATGGAGGAGCCCATTGCTGAAGGAAAGATTTTATATCGAAAAGTTGATACCAGTATCGCGACAGCTCCTGTACAAAACATATACATCTACAGTAACTCTTCATCTGAAAAACTATATAGCCTCTCTTTTTATGATAAAGGTCCGGGTCAGGGGAACTATATACTGGACACTTCACTGCAGCTTAATGGCAAAGTGTATAAATGGGTAGCACCGGATCCAATCAATGGTAAAAAATATGGCAGATATGAACCAGATGTATTATTGATAACACCCAAATCATTACAAGTTTACAATGTGTCTACTCAATGGGATTTGAATGCACATACAAAGCTGCATAGTGATATAGCCCTATCGAAATATGACATCAATACTTTGTCACAAAAGGATAAGTCAAATGATATCGGTGCAGGGCTCAAGATAAATTTGGAACACAGACATCCTTTGAAAAAGAATGATCAACTTTTTATGTCGACATACGCAGATGTAGAATATGCATCTGCCCAATTTAAGCCAATTGAACGCTTACGTTCCGTTGAGTTTTTGCGTGATTGGGGACTTGATCTGATTCCAGTTCCAGCCAACGAACAAATTGTAAAAGGAGGTGTGGGATTGCAATCGAATGAACAGACTTATTTTCAATATGAAGCTACTCGTTATGCAAGAAATCAGACTTATGGAGGATTTCGGCATATGTTTAGTCAACACATGTTGCAAAAGAATTGGATATTGAATAACAGCCTTGCCTATACAACATTCTCAGATCTCAATGTAAAAGGAACGTTTTTTAGACCAACGATTGACATTGGAAAAGTATTTCCATACTTGCGTCATCAATCTGCTGGGTTGAAATATTCCAAAGAGAGCTCCATTGCACATGGATTATCAACTGATTCAATTTCACTCAATAGTTTTCTTTTTGAAACATTTCAATTCTATACCAATTCCGATCCAACAAAAGATAACAAATGGTCGGTAAAATACTTTACACGAAGCGATCAGCTGCCCAACGGAAAAGAAATGAAAACAGTTGACCGAAGCAATAATTACAATGTACAATACGAATGGATGTCGCATCCATCCCACCAAATCAGGGCCAGTGCGATGTATCGAACGTTGATGAATTCAGATTCAAGGATGTCAAATCAGAAAGAACACAGCTTGTTGGGAAGGCTAGAATATTTTGCTAAATATTGGAAAGGAGCTATTAATGGAACCAGCTTTTATGAAGTGGGTTCAGGGCAAGAGCCTAAAAAATCTTTTACTTATTTTGAAGTACCAGCGGGACAAGGAGAATATGCATGGATGGATTACAATCATGACAATATTCAACAAATCAATGAATTTGAAATGGCAAAATTTCGTGATCAAGCCAAATATTTTAAGATTTTTACACCTACAAATGAATACGCAAGGGCCAATTATCTACAATTTAATTATCAATTCAATATTGACCCATCAATAGCAATTAAATCAAATGCTCCCTTTGCAGCATTTATTAAACGATTATATTTTCAATCGAATTTTCAATTAAATGAAAGAAAATTCGCTACAGCTGGAAGAAGCTATAATCCATTTCACTCTTCCGTTTTGGACTCTTCATTGGTAAGTTCAGAGCGGTTGAGTTCTTTTGCCTTCTCTTTCAATCGCTACAGTCAAATCTGGGGTATCGACATGAATATGAATCGAAATGCTCAATTGGCCTTTCTCAGTTACGGGCCTGAGTCAAGAAATTTTAATGACTTCTTGCTGCGTGCTCGAGTAAATGTAAAAAGAACATGGACATTTGATCTTACGTCAAGGAGAAATCAAACAGATCTTAGCACACCTACTTTTGCAAACCGAAATTATCATATCAAGACGATCTCTACAGAACCCAGATTGATGTTTACGCGATCAACATCATGGCGTTTGGCCATCAGTATGAAAGCTGATCAAAAAACCAATGCGAATTTGGAGCATGCTGCTATACATGCACTCGTTCTAGATGGAAAATATAACTTGGTCTCCAATACTGCTATACAAGCGAAAATTATTTTTTCAAAAATTGAATTTACTGGTGTAACCAATTCAACTACAGGTTATATTATGTTAGATGGGTTGAAACCTGGAAACAATGGGACATGGGTTGTTGATGTGACAAAGCGGTTGACAAAATATGTTGAGCTTAACCTCATGTATGAAGGGAGGCAGTCTGGAGGCATGTCTGTTGTGCACTTAGGCAGAGCACAGGTTAGGGCGTTGCTATAATAAAAAACCACTGTTGAAACAACAGTGGTTTTGAATAAGTATGCTATGTAGAATTTATTTCAATACAGCCTGACCTTCACCAATTTTAAATCCATTTTGATATACAAGGATTGAATAAGAACCTTTTGCATATTTATCGCCTTGTCTTAAATCAAAGCTTACATATTTGGTTTCTCCTTGCTTATAATCAACATCCAATCGAGTAGTATAGGCAACTTGTCCATCTTGTCTGGTAGCGATGCTTGAAGAACCTAGCGCCTGTTCTTTGATGGTATTTCCTGATGGATCTTTGGCAACAATGAAAAGTTGTTTGGTGCCAGAAACACTGATTCTGTTGGCATCCAAGTTGAATGCTATTCTTAATTTATCAGCTTTTTTTGAGGAAGCAGTTTCCTTCTCTTTGCCAGATGATTTTTCATTGATGGCTTTGATGCTGAAAGAGGATGCATTCAAGGTTGATCCAACATCGACTTTGTTCTCAGCCTCTTTTTTAGCAGATTCAGTAACAGCCAAATTGGAACTAAGTGTTTTATTTTCAGTCGTAAGGTTTTCCTTATCGGTTGTCAACTGTTTGTTTTCTTTTTGTAAGCGAGCAATTTCATTGATGTATTGATCGATTTTTCCGTTTAAGTCACCAACCAATTTCTTGGCAGCTGCTAGATCAGAAGCTGTTGCATTTTGTTTGTTGACCAGGCCTTTGAATTTGGACTTCAGCTGATTTAATTCCTCATCACGTGATTTCACTAAACTGTCTAGGCTTGTATTGGTGGCTGTCATTTGCTCCAAACGCACCATTGCGTCGTCATATTCTTTCTGTACTGCATTTTTAGAGGAGTCCAACGTTGCGTAATCTGCATCTTTCATGGCAATTACATTGTTGGCTTCATTTCTTGCGTAAAAGAAATAGGCCCATGATGCAACTAGGATTACTGCCAGGATGATGACAACATTGTTTTTATTGTTTTTATTCTGTCCTTCAGATGACCCTACTGAAGAGGGAAAGTTTGTGCTCATAATGTTTGATTTCTGTTATGTTGCAAAGGAACCAATTTTATACTCATTTACCTTGAGATGCCTGTTAAAAATTCAAAATCTGGCTTTTTTGCAAGAAATTTGACACAAATTTGATTTTTCTGATGAATCCAGATCAAATCATCACAGAGTGGAAGAAAGGTATATATCATCCGGTGTACTGGTTGGAGGGAGAGGAACCTTATTACATCGATAAACTGATTGATTATGCTGAAAAGCATATTTTGAGTGAAAGCGAAGCTTCTTTTAATCTTACCATCTTTTATGGGAAAGATTGTACCGATACTTTCTACATCCGAAAGTTTT
>CAYFLQ010000026.1:5929-11631 GCA_964344065.1 uncultured Sphingobacterium sp.
GTCAATGCATGCAAGCGATATCCCATGTTTGCAGAGAGGCAGGTTGTCATTTTAAAAGAGGCGCAACAAATGCGTGAAGTTGAAAAGTTAGATGCCTATATAGAACATCCACTTCATTCTACTATTTTTATTGTTGGTCATAAAGAAAAGAAAATCGATGGCAGAAGTAAACTGGCCAAACATCTAAAGCATCATGCAGTCTTGATTTCTACAAAGAAATTATATGACAATGAACTGCCAGATTGGACCGAGCAAATGATCCATCAAAAAGGGCTAGAAATACAAAATAAAGCCTTGCACATGTTGGTCGACCATATTGGAAATGATTTGCAACGGCTAGAAAACGAAGTTGATAAAATCACTGTCAATTTACATGGCAGGAAGCAGATTACAGAGGATGATATTGAAAACTTTGTTGGTGTCAGTAAAGAATTCAACATTTTTGAACTTCAGTCCGCATTGGGAAAAAGGGATATGGTTGCTGTAATGAAGATCATTAATTTTTTTGAGGCCAACCCCAAAGCAGCTCCCATACAATTGGTGCTCCCAACGCTCTACGCTTATTTCAGCAAGCTCTATATTGCAGCTTCCAGCAATTCAAAAGATGAATATACTATAGCCTCTTTGTTGGGACTCAAAGGTTTTTTTGCAAAACAATATATTCAAGCATTGCAGATATATAGTTTTACTGAAATAGAAAAAGCTCTTTTGCTGTTGCATCATTATAATCTGAAAAGTGTTGGCATATCTAAGACTTCAGAAACAAATGACAGTGATTTAATGAAAGAGTTGGTGGCGAAAATTATTTTGAAAGATTGATCTGTTCCAACATTTTAGTAATCTGGTATTTATCATCATTGAGCTGTTGAATCAATGCATCCAAGCCAGAGAACTTCATTTCTTTTCTTGTATAGTTAAGCATAGATACTTTTATGTGCTGATGATAAATGTCTTCATCAAATGAAAAAATATGCACTTCAATTCTTCGTTCTTTTCCATTTACAGTCGGACGGTATCCAATGTTCATCATTCCTTTTTCTAAACGGATTTCTCCATGTTGAATCAATTGAACAGTTACTGCATATACGCCAGATGCAGGGATCAATTTATCGCTGTCTACCAGTGAAAGATTGGCAGTGGGGAATCCCAATGTTCTTCCCAATTTATCACCTTCAATTACAACGCCATGTAATTGGTATGGATAGGTAAGTAATTTATTCGCTTCTTCTATCTGACCGTTTAGGAGGTATGATCTGATTTGAGTGGAACTTACGCTGGATTCGTTAAGAATATGCTCGGGAATTTCTAACACTTGATACCCGAATGTAGTGGACATAGATTGTAGATAGGTAAAATCACCTTTTCTCTCTTTCCCAAATCGATGGTCATATCCAACAACAATGATTGTTGGGTGAAAAAGCTCATAGAGAAATTTACCTACATATTCTTCAGCACTGAGTTCGGCAAAAATATGATCAAAAGGAACGACCACTAAATGGTCGATTCCTATCTGTTGAAAACGTTCTATTCTTTCCTCAAGACTGGTTAAAAGTGATGGGGCATCTGCATTGTTCAGAATTCTTCGAGGGTGAGGATGAAACGTTATAACAACGGTCTCTCCCTCTATCTTCTTTGCCTCATTCATGAGGCTTTTCAAAATAGTCTGATGACCGGCATGTACACCATCAAAAGCTCCAATGGTAACAACTGCATTTTTGAATTTCGGTAATTGTTCAATCTGAAAATGGACTTGCATACGGATTGCAAATTTACTCCAAATGAGATAATCAACATGCTGTTGATAAGAATGACATGAAATCATGGTATTTTCTCAGTTCTAGATTAGCTTTGCAAATACCACTATCACTCATGAGCTTATACAATCAGCGAGGCGTTTCCGCACAAAAAGAAGAAGTGCATCAAGCCATTCAACACCTTGATTCGGGATTATATCCCCATGCATTTTGTAAGATGTACAAAGATTTCCTTGGCGGCGACTCCAATTATGTAAATGTCATGCATGCAGATGGTGCTGGAACAAAAAGTATTCTTGCGTATTTATATTGGAAAGAAACAGGAGATGTATCAGTATGGAGAGGCATTGCACAGGATGCCATTGTAATGAATTTGGATGATCTTCTTTGTATTGGCATTCACGATAACATCGTTTTCAATTCAACCATCGATAGAAATAAACATCTTATTCCTGGAGAAGTACTGAAAGAAATTATTGATGGAACATCTAATTTCTTTGAAGAATTAAAAAAATATGGTGTTCACATTCATTACTTGGGTGGAGAAACTGCAGATGTTGGTGATGTTGTTAGAACTGTTGCAGTGAATGGTACCATGACGGCTAGATGGCCGAAAGATCAGCTGATCACCAATGAAAAGATTCAAGCAGGAGATGTAATTGTTGGATTATCCAGTGATGGTTTGTCTACCTATGAAACATCCTATAACAGCGGGATTGGGAGCAATGGCCTTACCAGTGCTCGTCATGATCTGTTTTCCAAATGGTATGCTGATCAGTTTCCAGAATCTTTTGATCCTGGAATTTCTTCAAATGTTGTTTACATTGGTAAGCATCGAATGACTGACAAAGTAAAGGTGAATGATATAGAGATGAATGCAGGAAAGTTGGTGTTGAGTCCTACCCGCACATATGCTCCTGTGCTGAAACAAATATTGATGAATCATTTTAATCAAGTACATGGCTTGATTCACTGCAGTGGAGGTGGTCAAACAAAATGTTTAAAATATTTACCTGGAAATTTTAAAATCATCAAAGATAACTTCTTCGACATTCCACTCATTTTTGATTTAATCAAAGATGCGAGTGGGGCAGACCATAAAGAAATGTATCAGGTTTTTAATATGGGATGTAGAATGGAAATTTACACTGATGAAGTTTCTGCTGAACAATTTATCTCGATTGCTGAATCTTTCAATGTGAAAGCCCAAATTATAGGTAGAGTAGAAGCCTCCAGTCACAAATCAGTGGAAATTCATCATAAGAGTGAAATATTTAATTTTGCATCTTAACTTATGTATATGAGTGAAACAGTGTTAGAAATAAGGAATGCCAATATATATCAGGGAGACTCTCTGATTCTCAGCAATGTAAATATTGCTGTTTCTAAAAGTGAGTTTGTATACTTGGTGGGGAAAACTGGTACTGGAAAGTCTAGTTTGCTCAAAACTTTATATGGTGAATTACCACTCAAAGAGGGAACAGCCAATGTTGCGGGCTTTGACTTAAAAGATCTTACGTGGAAAACAGTTCCTTTCTTGAGAAGAAATATTGGCATTGTATTTCAAGATTTTCAGTTGTTGACTGATAGAAATGTGCACGACAATTTAAAATTTGTTTTAGCAGCAACTGGTTGGACAAATGAACGTGACATTGAACATAAAATTGATGAGGTGCTTGGAAAAGTGGGACTTAAAACAAAGGGATTCAAATTTCCTTATGAATTATCCGGTGGAGAACAGCAGCGCGTGGATATTGCCCGTGCATTGTTGAATTCACCAAAATTGATATTGGCAGATGAGCCAACTGGAAATCTTGATCCTGAAACAACCGAAGAAATTATGAATTTGTTGTTTCAAATTGCCAAAGAACTTGGAACAGCGATTGTGATGGCAACACACGATTACCTGGTGATTAATAAATATCCTGCCCGTACCATCAAAACGGACGGAGGCAAAGTGATTGATAATGTAAGCTTAAACGTATAAGCATGTTTCCCCATCAGGAGTCCTCCAAGCCAACAATACCAACATTGCTTCGTTTCCTCTGCTACTTGACCATGTTTGGGAGTATATACATGGTACTAACCTCCATTTCAGGACTGTCTAATCCTGAGGCTGTAAGTCAGGCTATGAATAAAAGCATAGGGGAGTTTCAGGATTTTTTTCAGCAATCCATGGGCAAGGACCCTGCTGCTGAAGAAAAGTTTGAAGAAATCATGAGAGATTTATCATATGCAAATACAGCTGGAAATATGCGCGATAATAGCTTTTTCATATTGATTTCCAACGTTTTAACTCTATCCGGTGCATGGCTGATGTTGAGATTAAGGAAAAAAGGCTTCCATTTATATTTTCTCGGAAACATCATAGGAGTGATTGCCCCATTGCTTGTTTTTGGGAGTGATAATTTTCTGGGACTTTCCTATGCGTGGTTCACTGGTATCACAGGTGGACTCTTTATTACACTCTACGCATTGAAAATCAAATACATGCATTGATTCCCGGGTTATCGATTTTCAGCCTATTTATTTGTATTTCGTATTATTTCATTACCTTTGCAGCCAATTTCGAGATGTAAAAATTAAGATGAATCAAAAATTATTGAGATGTCAAGCGTAACAAAAGAAAAAAAATCATCCATCATTGCTGAATTTGGTGGTAATGCAAAGAACACTGGTTCTATTGAAGCACAAGTTGCTTTACTCACAGAAGAGATCATTGAAATCTCTGGTCATTTACAATCCAACAAAAAAGATTTCTCTACCAACCGTGGTTTGATGAGAAAAGTAGGCCAACGTAAAAGATTGCTTACTTATCTAAGCAAACACAACCTGCAAGGGTATCGTGCACTCATCGAGAAACTCGGTTTAAGAAAATAAATTCAACTCATTGGTTCTATTCCCAGCAGGTTTGTTGGGAATAGTGCTTTTTGGGTAATTCCAAAAATTATATCATGTTATCACAACCTTTTCAATCAAGTTTCGACCTTGGTAATGGTCGAATTGTAACCATAGAAACAGGAAGACTTGCTCGTCAAGCCGACGGAGCTGTCACTGTTCGTCAGGGCAACTGTATTTTACTCGCAACTGTTTGCGCAAACAAAGAACCAAAAGAAGGACAAGATTTCTTTCCACTTTCAGTAGACTATCAAGAGAAGTTCGCTTCTGCTGGTAGAATCCCAGGTTCATTTTTCAAGCGTGAAGCAAGATTGAACGACTATGAAATATTAACCAGTCGCTTGATTGATCGCGCACTTCGACCATTGTTTCCGGAAGATTATCTCTGTGATGTACAAGTGTTGGTTACACTGGTTTCAAGTGATCCCGAAATAATGCCTGATGCATTAGCATGTCTTGCTGCTTCCGCAGCATTGGCTGTTTCCGATATTCCTATCAAAGAAATCATTTCAGAAGTACGTGTAGCAAGAGTAAATGGAAGTTTTGTAGTGAATCCAAGCAGAACTGAATTAGCAAGTGCAGACATGGACTTTATGATTGGTGCAACGCACAAGAATTTGATGATGGTGGAAGGTGAATCAAAAGAATGTTCTGAAGCTGATTTTATCAAAGCATTGGAAGTGGCACATGATGCCATCAGAATGCAGATTACTGCTCAAGAACAACTTCGTGAAAAAGTGGGTGTTGAGGGCAAGAGAGATTATACAAAACCATTGTCTGATGATGCAATTCAAGAAAAAGTACATGCATTTGCAACAGACAGAGTGTATGCTATTTCTAAAAGTGGTACCAGCAAAGCAGATCGTTCAAAAGCTTATGATGAGCTTAAGAAAGAAGTAGTTGAATCACTTGGTGAAGAAGCAACAGATACTCAGAAAAAATTAGCGAAAAAATATTTCGAAGACCTCAAGTGGGAAGTAGTTCGTAATATGATTTTGGATGATAAAATTCGTTTGGATGGAAGATCACTTGATCAGGTTCGTCCATTGA
>CAYFLQ010000027.1:0-11563 GCA_964344065.1 uncultured Sphingobacterium sp.
CGAGTATCCGGGTTAAAAATCTTCCGAAGGGAACTCTCTTTAAAAGCTTAGACGAGAAAGAAAGAAAACTCAACGAATCAGATCTCATGATTTGTGATGGAAAAGATACACCCATGTGCATGGGTGGAGTATTTGGAGGAATGGATTCTGGTGTTTCTGCACAAACAAAAAATATATTTCTGGAGAGTGCTTGGTTTCACCCAGTGAGTATACGGAAATCATCTTTCGGACATCAATTAAGAACAGATGCTGCTATGCACTTTGAGAAAAGTGTAGATATTGGACAAACAGTGGAAGTGTTAAAAAAAGCAACTCAATTGTTGGTAGATATTGCAGGCGGTAATCTAGATACGAGAATGATTGATGTATATCCAACTCCTGTAGTTCAACCTATCATCCAACTGTCGTTTGCGTATGTTAAAAAATTAAGTGGCAAAGATTACGCACCTGCAACCATTCAAAACATTTTGATGGACATGGGATTTGAATGTTTGGAATCCTCTGCAGATGGCATCACTGTCAAGGTCCCTACTCACAAAACAGACGTACATATTCCAGCAGATTTGGTTGAAGAAATCATGCGCATGGATGGATTTGACAATATTGAAATTCCATCCAGCATTACCATTACACCTGCTACATCAAATCGCAACAACGATCATGACCTGAGAGAAAAAATCGCAGGAGTATTGACAGGAATAGGATTCAACGAAATGTTGAACAATTCAATCACCAACAGCAAGTTGTATGGCGAAGAAGAATTGAAGCGTTCTGTTAAAATGTTGAACAACCTCAGTTCTGAATTAGACATGTTGAGATTGACCATGATGGAAACGGGATTAGAGACCATCGCACGCAATATCAACCACCGTAATGAGCATTTAAAATTGTTTGAATTCGGTAAAACCTATCAACGCATTGATACAACCTATCAAGAAGATGATCATCTTGCATTGTTCACAACAGGCATGATTCAGCCTGCGTCTTGGAACCACAAGGAAGTGGATGCAGATTTGTACTTTTTGAAAGGAGTGATTGCATCTTTGGCACAACAATCAGGAATTCAACCCTTGCAGTTTAAACAACTTTCACATCAAAAATTTGATGTGCTGTTGGAAGGCAGTCTGCATGATGCAGTATTGGTACACATAGGCAAACCCAATGCATCATTGTTGAAAAAAATGGATATCAAAATAGATGTTTGGTATGCTGATATTCATTGGAAAAACTGGAAAGAAGTATCGAGGAAAAAAAATGTGCGTTACAAAGAAATTTCGAAATTTCCTTCTGTACATCGTGATGTGTCTTTTCTTGCCAACACTGCATTAACCTATGCAGAAATTGAAAAAGCATTATCTTCATTATCTATACCTCAGCTTAAAAGTTTTGGACTTTTTGATGTATTCAAAAACGAGAAATTAGGCAAAGACAAACAATCATTGGCCATGAATTTTGTCTTCATGGATGATAGTAAAACAATGAAAGATGAGGAGATTGAAAAAATGATGAACAGAATTATAACACAATTGGAAAAACAATTTCAAGCAGAGATCAGGAAATAATGTCTACTCCACAAGATCATATCAAACGCATACAGGATAAGCTTCTCGCGCTGGTGGAAAAACACAACACGCTCCAAAAGGAGCATGATAAATTGAATAAATCAGTACAAGAATTAACTGCTGAAGCAGGATTGTTGAAAGAAAAAAATAATCAACTTTCTATGCAACTCAATATGCTGAAAATTGCTGAATCAGCTGATTCAAAAGATGCCAAAGTTGCGTTGGAAAAAAAGATCAACGAATACATCAAAGAAATTGACAAATGCATTGCGATGTTGGGTGATCAACATTAAATACGTTTCACTGCTTTGCATTCAACCATTTCATCACCTTGAATACATTGTAAGGTGTAAATACCATAAGGCAATTCACTAAGGCCATCAAGACAAAATGAGTTGCTGTTTGTGGAAATTAACTTTTGAGTTTTACAACAGATTTTACCATCTTCACTGAGCAATACCACGTGAATAGGAGATGGCACTGCATCGTCCACTTCAACAGTTAAATGGTCGATAAACGTATGTGTTTTGGTCTTAGCTAACATGTGGCAATCAATGGTTCAATTCATTCATTTGATTCAGGCTCTTCGATGGATAGTGAATAAATATAAATAAAATGCAAAATCTGATCCCCATAAATATTGTGATTGGCGACCGCAGCTATAGGATTAAAATTGAGGCTTCTGAAGAGGAGACCGTCAGAAAAATGGCAAAAAAGCTCAACGATCAATTGGCAGCATATAAATCGCAGTATGCTGGAAAAGACATGCAAGACTACCTTGCCATGGTCTTGTTATCATTTGTTTCAGAACAAAACAGCCAAAGCAAGGATTCCCAGCCAGTTTCTTTAGATATTGATTTTCAATCCATTGAATCTATTTTAGACAAGGCTTTGCAGACCAAATAGCTTCTATTTTAACGAGGATTTTAGGGCTTTTTTCGTTAACTTCGTAACCATTGCACCCGTATGAAAACTATTTCGAAGGGATTGATTATGAAACAGAAAAAAACAATTATTCATGGAATCGCAACTCATCATACCCATTATAACAGGGATCGTGTCCATTGTATTAGGACTCCTTTTGGGTAAAATTTTCGGTAAAAATTCAAAAGCAAAAATCGAGGAGGCGGAGAGAAAAGCAGAGGAGATCCTGGCAGATGCAAATGTCAAGTCAGAAAATCTAAAGAAAGAGAGACTACTGGAGGCCAAAGAAAAGTTTGTTCAACTTAAAGCTGAACACGACAAAGAGGTGTTGGAAAAAAACCGCAAGGTCAATGACGCCGAAAACAGAATCAAACAAAAAGAGCAGTCCATCAATCAAAAGACTGAGCAGTTAGACAAACAGATCAAAGAAAATGATTCGATCAAAGACCATTTGAACAGACAAATTGAAGTGGTCAATCAGAAAAAAACTGAACTCGAGAGACATCAGGAAGAACATGTACGTAAACTGGAAAAAATTGCTGGCCTGAGTGCAGAGGATGCAAAAGCTCAATTGATTGAAAGTTTGAAACAGGAAGCACAGACAAGAGCGCTTTCACTTCAGCAGGAAATCATTGAAGATGCAAGGCAGAAAGCCAATAAGGAAGCCAGAAAAATTGTCATCCAAAGCATTCAGAGAACAGCTGCTGAACAAACCATTGAGAACACCGTTACCGTTTTCCAACTCGAGAGCGATGAAATCAAAGGACAAATTATTGGAAGAGAAGGTAGAAACATTCGTGCTATAGAAGCTGCGACTGGCGTTGATTTGGTTGTAGACGATACACCAGAAGCCATCATCTTATCATCATTCGATCCACTCCGAAGAGAAATTGCCCGACTATCTCTACAACGATTAGTGAGTGATGGAAGAATCCATCCTGCCCGTATTGAAGAAGTTGTTGAAAAGACCCGCAAGCAGTTGGAGGAACAAGTAGTCGAAATTGGAGAAAGAACCATCATTGAGTTGGGTATTCATGGTCTTCATAAGGAATTGGTACGCATTGTTGGAAAGATGAGATTCAGGTCGTCTTACGGTCAAAATCTCTTGATGCACAGTAGAGAGGTTGCCAATCTCTGTGGCATCATGGCATCAGAACTCGGATTAAATCCAAAACTTGCCAAGCGTGCAGGTCTACTTCATGATATTGGCAAAGTTCCTGACGAAGAGACTGAGTTGAGCCATGCATTGTTAGGAGGAAAACTCGCTGAGAAATACGGCGAAAATCCAGCGGTTGTAAATGCGATTGCGGCCCACCACGACGAAACCGAGATGCAATATGTGATTTCACCTATCATACAGGCCTGCGACGCCATCAGTGGTGCTCGTCCGGGTGCCCGCAGGGAAATCATGCAACAATATATCCAGCGTATCAAAGACCTTGAAAACCTGGCTATGACCTATAATGGAGTTGAAAAAGCCTATGCCATCCAGGCCGGAAGGGAGCTTCGAGTGATTGTTGAAGCCGACAAGGTTACCGATGGAGACAGCGAAAAACTCAGCTTTGAAATGGCCCAGAAGATCCAGACAGAAATGACCTACCCCGGCCAAATCAGGGTAACCGTCATCCGGGAGAAAAGAGCTGTAAACGTGGCGAGATAAACATGATTTTGCCATAAAACCCTATTTCCTTAACTTTGCCGTCCAAAATTTTGGTTATGAATCAAGCTATCGCGTTTGTACATGAGCAGTTGAGTCCAAAAACGAACCACCCTTCGTTCAAAGCAGGTGATAATATCACTGTCAACTATAAGATTATTGAAGGAAACAAAGAAAGAATCCAGAGCTTCAAAGGAGATGTGATCAAGCGCCAGGGCCAAGGTAGCACCGCTACTTTCACAGTAAGAAAAATCTCTGATGGTGTTGGAGTGGAAAGAACTTTCCCAGTTGCTTCTCCAAACATCGAATCCATTGTTTTGAACAAAACTGGTAAGGTTCGCAGAGCTAAATTGTACTTCTTGAGAACAAGAAGCGGCAAGAGTGCAAGAATCAAGGAAAAAAGAGTTAAATAATTTTCACTTAACATATTTTGTTAATCCCGCCCAACGGCGGGATTTTTTATGCCATTTGCCCAAAGGAATAGCATAAAAAAACATTACATTTGTTGTTGATCAAAAACACAAGATTATGATGTTCCATAGCGATTTTTTGCTTGCAATGCCTGGAGGTTCTGAATGGATTTTTATCATACTGGCAGTATTGATCCTTTTCGGGGGTCGTAAAATACCTGAGTTCATGCGTGGACTCGGAAAAGGTATCAGAGAGTTCAACGATGCCAAGTCGAATGTGAAAAAAGAAATTGAGGATGGCATGAAAGAGAAAGACAACCAGCAACAAGCGAGTTAATAATTTTTTCTTACTCAAAGATTGTACGCTCACACTTCAATATCGGAACTCCGAACAAAATTGTCGTGCGGTGAACTCACCTGCACTGATATCGTAACGTCCTATCTCAAGACCATTGATGAAAAAAAACACCTCAATGCTTTTATTGATGTGTATGAAAAAGAAGCATTAGAGAAGGCCAAAAGCCTAGACGCTAAATTATCCAATCCATCTTCATGGGGTAAATTATTTGGAGTGGTGGTGGGCATCAAAGATGTACTTTGCTACCAAGGACACCATGTAGGTGCAGCATCTAAGATACTTGATCAGTACACTGCCATTTATTCTGCGACAGCAGTTCAAAGATTGTTAGACGAAGATGCCATCATTATAGGCAATTTGAATTGTGATGAATTTGCAATGGGATCATCCAATGAACACTCTTCACATGGTAAAGTCTTGAATGCATTAGATGAATCCCGGGTTCCTGGAGGTTCTTCTGGAGGTTCAGCAGTTGCAGTACAAGCCAATATGTGTATGGTAAGTCTTGGTTCAGATACTGGCGGCTCAGTCAGACAACCAGCAGACTTTTGTGGGATCATCGGTCTCAAGCCAGGATATGGCAGAATTTCCAGATATGGACTATTGGCATACGCCTCATCATTTGATCAAATCGGCATATTCTCAACTTCAGTTGAAGACATAGCAATTGTATTAGAGGTCATTGCAGGAAAAGATGAATTTGATTCAACTTGCAGCGATGCTCCTGTTCCAGCTTATTCCCAACAACTGAAACCTTCTACCAAATTCAACATTGCATATTTCCCTGAATGTTTTGAACACCCTTCATTAGACAGGGAAATAAAAAACAACCTGGAGCATGTTATTCATACCATGCAGCAAGAGGGACATACTGTCCAACCTGTACATTTTGAATACCTCGATTACATCGTTCCTGCTTATTACATACTCACCACTGCTGAAGCATCCTCCAACTTATCAAGGTATGATGGTGTAAGATTTGGATACAGAACTGAGGAACCAGTACATACACTGAATGAACTTTATAAAAAAACAAGATCCAAAGGTTTTGGTAAAGAAGTGAAAAGAAGAATCATGTTGGGAACCTTTGTGCTGAGTACCGGTTATTATGAAGCGTATTATTCAAAAGCCCAACAGGTAAGAAAACTCATCGTTGACAAAACCAAACAGGTATTTGATCAATATGATTTGATCATCATGCCTACTACACCAGCTACAGCATTCAAATTTGGTGAAAAAAGCAATGATGCAGTTGAAATGTTTTTAGGTGATTTGTACACCGTATATGCCAATCTCGCAGGTGTGGCTGGTATCAGCTTACCCTTGTTCAAACATTCCAATGGTATGCCATTTGGCATGCAAATTCTTTCCAATAAACTCCAAGAAGAGAAACTGCTCCAATTTTCAAACCTGGCCTTGAAGAATTATCGTCATGCGCATCCATAAACTCATCATATGCATTTTTTCAATTTGCTGCTTTCTGCATACCGAAGCACAAATAAAATCGCCAACGGATAGCGCAAAAAAATCAATTGCATGGGATGAATTGAATCCAAGAGCAATTGGATTTGTGAAAGATTATCTCTCCATACACGAGAAGAGGTTGATAAAAATGAAAACATGGGGAGCTCCTTATTTTATTGCCATAGAAAAAATTTTAACAAGGTATCATCTTCCTCCTTCTTTAAAATACCTCGCTGTTATTGAATCTGATCTGAAATCAACTGCGCTCTCCTCTGCAGGTGCAGTAGGACCTTGGCAGCTGATGCCAGGAACTGCAAAAGATCTAGGACTCACCGTTTCTAAAACATTGGACGAAAGAACAGATCTTACCAAAAGCACACATGCCGCCGCAAGATTTTTATCAATGTTACACGAACAATTGGGCGACTGGCTATTGGTTGTTGCAGCTTATAACGGTGGGCCAGCAAGATTGGATAACATCATCAAGAGAACAGATAAAAAGGATTTTTGGGATATACAAAATGAACTGCCCGCTGAATCCAGAAACCATGTGAAGAAATTTATTGCTACGCATTATATTTTTGAAGGCCAAGGCAGTGAAACTACTGGCCTGCAGAACAATCTACCACCAAGCACGATCTCTGCAGATGAGTTAGCAGGGTTAGACAGCCTTAAGATCTCTGGAAGATACATTGCGGAGGCCATTGCAAGCATCTTAGAAATCGATCCACTTAGCTTTAATAAATGGAATCCTGAATTCAATCAAAAAGTTTCAGTGAGTGATTATACCATTAGAATTCCAAAAATAAAAATGGAGGACTTTTCAAAAAAACAAGATGCAATCCTACAATTATCCATTCAACAGATGCTGAATGAAACAAAGAAAGAGCTGGAAGGATTCCCTTTACCACAGCCCGTTATGCAACAGCAGTCAGCACCCAAGATCAATGACAAGAAAAAGAAAAGTAAAAAATAATTAGAAATCGTCGTCGTCGTCAAATCCGCCACCGCCTTCATCATCAAAATAACCCAGGTCTTTGAAGTCGTCATCGACAGAAAAGTCATCATCATCTGATGATTTTTTTCCGCCTGCTTTTTTCCCTTTTGACTTGGGAATATCAAATTCATCGAAGTCAGGATCCCAATTCTCATCATCCTCAACTTTTTCCCAATCGTCATCTACCTCCTCTGCATCATCGTCGTCGTCATTACGAGCACTTGCAGATTTTTTCAGAGGCTTATCATCCTCTTCATCAAAATCATCATCATCGTCCTGCTTTTTTGCTTTTGCAGCAGGCTTACCAGCTTTTGAAGCGGATACATCCCCGGCAGGTTTTTTTCCAACTTTTTTCTCTTTTTCAGACTTTGCCATAATCAACAAGAAATTTCAGTGTAAAATTTCTGAGACTTTTTTATTTCACCAAATATTTTGAAAATATTTTTCTCGAAAAATACCAATGATTAAACAGTGATCAGTTGGTCTCTTTCTGGCCCATTTGAGATATGTGTTACTGGTACTCCAAGATATTGATTGATAAAATCAACATATACTTTCATGGCAGCAGGCAAATCTCCATGTTGCTTGATCTTGGAAATATCCGTCATCCAACCGCTGAACTTCTTATAGGCAGGGTCAATGTTTACTTTATTTAATTGGTAAGGGACAGCCTTTTCTTCTTTTCCGTCGATACCATAACTGGTGCATACAGAGAGCTCCTCAAACGCATCCAATACATCTGCCTTGGTCATAACAATTTTTGTGACCCCATTTACCATGCATGCAAAATTCAACGCAACCAAATCAATCCAACCACAACGACGAGGCCTGCCGGTAGTGGCGCCGAATTCATTTCCGATTTTTCTCAAGCGCTCACCTGTCTCATCATGGAGTTCAGTGGGAAATGGCCCACTACCTACACGAGTACAGTAAGCCTTGGATACACCAATCACATCTTTGATTTTTTGAGGGGCTATGCCCAAGCCTGTGCAAACACCAGCAGAGATGGTATTGGAAGAAGTTACAAACGGGAAAGTTCCAAAATCAACATCCAGCATGCTCCCTTGCGCACCTTCTGCAAGCACCTTTTTACCTGAGGCAATCTTTTCATTGATAAAGTATTCACCATTCACAATCTTCAATGAGCGCATGAATTCAATCGCTTCAAAAAATTCTTCTTCCCATTCACTGATGTCCTCATTGAATCCAAACGAATCTAACAAACGCTGATGTTTCAAACGAAGCTTTATATACTGGGTTGTAAAGTTTTTATCAAGCAGATCTCCTACACGCAATCCATTTCTTCCTGTTTTATCCATGTAGGCAGGACCAATTCCTTTCAATGTTGATCCAATTTTTTCATTTCCTTTTGATAATTCAGAAGCCTTGTCCAACGCTCGGTGGGTAGGCAGTATCAGATGGGTACGTTCTGAGATGAATAAATTCTTTTTTCCATCCACACCAAAGGCAGCAACCTTGTCATATTCCTTTTTTAGTGTTACAGCATCTAATACAACACCATTTCCTATCAGGTTGATAGTATTTTCATGAAAGATGCCTGAAGGAATTTGATGCAATACAATTTTTTCACCTTTTACATAAAGGGTATGTCCAGCATTGGGACCGCCTTGAAACCGCGCAATGATATCATATTGAGGAGCAAAAAAATCAACAATTTTTCCTTTGCCTTCATCGCCCCATTGTAAACCTAATAGAACATCTACCATAAAACTTTGAGTGTTAAGTCGCGAATGTATGTCAATGCGAGATAAGGTGAAAATATAAATATCCTCAATCAGGATTCTAGATCATAGCGTTGAACAGACTGAATTCCTGGAAGTCGTTTTAATTCAGCTATGAGTTCGTCCAACTCCTCTTTATCGTGCACGTAAAGTCTGATATTCCCTTCAAAAATGCCCTCTTTTGCCTCTACCGTAATGGCACTGATATTGATTTTGAGTTCACCGGAAATCAAGTTGGTGATTTTATGAATGACCCCCACATCATCCAATCCTGTGATTTTTAGTCCGGTCAAGAAAGAAATCTCTTTGTTTTTAGCCCATTTGGTTTTGACCACTCTGTGACCATAACTGGAAAGCAATTGAGTTGCGTTGGGGCAATTTGTTCGGTGAATGATAAGCCCTTTTCCGGTAGAGACAAATCCAAAAACATCATCCCCCGGGATCGGCTTGCAACAACTGGCAAGCGTATAAACAATTCTATCACTGCGTTCACCAAAAATAACAAGCTCGGTATCTTTTTTGGGTCCGTTTTTAAGTGAAAGCTCCGACTGCGATTCTTCTCGAGTGATTTTTTTAGGTTCTAATTTGTCGCCCTTCACCTCAAGTTCACCTATGCTTTTTATGTCAATTTGCTTGGTGGCAATCCTATAAAAAAGATCAAGCGGTGATTGAACTTTGAAGAAATCGATCATTACTTCTGTGTTGTAGGAAGTAAGCGCCACACCCATGGATTGTAATTTTTTTTCTGCTGCGTATTTCCCATCTTCTGCCACTTTTCTTTTTTCATCGCGCAACACATCTTTGATGGCGTTTCTTGCCTTGGCGGTAACCACAAAAGTCAACCAATCTTCATTTGGTTTTTGTTTATTGGAAGTAATGATTTCAATTTGATCCCCACTGCGGAGCTTATGGCTCAATGGCACAAGTTTATGATTGACTTTTGCACCAATACATTTTGAACCAATGGCACTGTGAATCGTAAATGCAAAATCAAGTGCTGTTGAATTCACCGGCAACATCCTGATATCCCCTTTGGGTGTGTACACATAAATTTCTTCTGCAAGAAAGGATGTTTTAAAGTCTTGTAAGAAATCAATTGAACTGATGTCATCTCCACCTAATGCCTCTCTGATTTGACCAAACCATTTATCGAATCGATCTTCATCATTCCCTCCTTCTTTGTATTTCCAATGTGCAGCGAGTCCCTTTTCAGCAATCTCATTCATTCGCTTGGAGCGAATTTGAACTTCTACCCATTTGCCTTGTGGACCCATTACAGTGGTATGCAATGCTTCATATCCATTGGATTTAGGATTGCTGAGCCAATCACGCAATCTTTCAGGAGATGGATTGTACATGTCTGTAATGATGGAATACACTTTCCAACAACTTTCTTTTTCCCTTTCCTGTGATGAATCAATGATTACACGAATGGCAAAGAGGTCATACACTTCTTCAAAAGAAACGCCCTTCTTGATCATCTTATTCCAAATGGAATGGATGGATTTGGGTCTACCATAGATCTCATATACAAATCCTATTCCGTCTAATTTTTCTTTAACAGGTTTGATGAATTCGTTGATATATCGAGTACGCTCTCGTTTGGTTTCTGCCAATTTTTGGGCAACAGCTCTATAGTTTTCTGGCTCCATGTATTTCATGGCCAGGTCTTCCATCTCGGTTTTGATATTGTATAAACCCATTCGGTGAGCCAGAGGTGCATATACATAAACAGTTTCAGAAGATATTTTTAGTTGCTTTTCTCTTTTCATGCTGTCGAGCGTTCGCATGTTGTGCAAACGGTCTGCCAGTTTGATGAGAATTACTCTGGGATCATCTGTAAGCGTTAATAATATCTTTTTGAAGTTCTCTGCCTGCTGAGTAGAGTTGTTGTCAACTACAGTGGCAATTTTTGTAAGTCCATCGATGATTTTTGACATTTCTGTCCCGAACTCCCTTTGGATATCTTCCAGCGTAACATCTGTATCTTCAACTGTATCGTGTAACAATGCACAAATGGTGGAGCGAACACCCAGCCCGATTTCTTCCACACAAATCATGGCAACCGCCAGGGGATGAAAAATATAGGGTTCCCCACTCTTCCTCCGCATGGTTTTATGGGCATCTACCGACATTTCAAAAGCAATCCTCACCAATCGCTTATCCCCCGTTTTTAACTTGGGTTTGAGTGCCCTGAGCAAGGCCCTGTAGCGTCGTACGATCTCCTTATTCTCTTCTTCTTCAGTAAGGGCATACGGTGCAGTAATGATATCATTATCAAGGAGATTCATGCAAATCAAATTTACTGAAAAAGGATGGGAATGCCTTTATTTCCATCAAATCTGTTACCTTTGCACCCCAGTTGAAAAGAGCCGCTGCAAGCATAACAATTTGCGGGTGTGGTGTAATTGGTAGACACGCCAGACTTAGGATCTGGTGCCGTGAGGCT
>CAYFLQ010000028.1:0-11373 GCA_964344065.1 uncultured Sphingobacterium sp.
AAGGGGTCATTACACCATCTTTTGGATACGGTTGTGCAGGAGCATACAGGGGTTGTAACAGACCCATTGCATGTGAGCATCACAACGCAGGGCATGCATCTAATTTAAGGTTGGCATTGGCCAATTCATGCAACAGTTATTTTTCACATATATATAGGATGGCGGTTGATAATCGTCAAGACCATGATATAAGGTTGGGATATGCACGATGGAAAAAATACATGAATTCTTTTGGCATGGGTGTTCGGTTGGGACTGGATTTACCAAGTGAGGACAGAGGACTCATAACAGACACCAGTTTTTATGATAAGCTGTATAATAAAAGTTGGAATTCATGCACCAATGTTTTCTTAGGCATTGGTCAAGGTGAAATGCAAGCTACCCCTTTGCAAATGGCCAATTTGATGTGCATCATTGCGAACAAAGGCTACTACTATACTCCACATTTTGTGAGTTCAATTGAGAATGAAGAACCAGATGATACCTTGTTGAGTAAATTCAAGATCAGACATGAGGTGACAAAAATTCCAGATACCATCTACAATATTGTACAATTAGGTATGCAGGATGTTGTTGACCATGGAACCGCTATGGGTGCTCGGATTGAAGGAGTGAACATTGCAGGTAAAACAGGAACTGCTGAAAACTATGGCATCATCAATGAGCGAAGAGAAAAATTAAAAAACCATTCTTGGTTTGTATGTTTTGCACCAAGAGAAAATCCCAAAATTGCCATTGCAGTAATTGTTGAAAATGCGGGATTTGGTGCAACTTGGGCAACGCCTATGGCTTCATTGATGTTAGAAAAGTATTTAAGAGATACGTTGTCCGCTGCAAGATGGAAAGAAGTGGAACGAATAGAAGGAACGGAAATCATCCTTCCTATTGTGAAAATGAAAAGAAATCGATTGGATTCTTTGCGAAGACAAAAACTGAGAGCACAATCAAGTCGTTTACATGCATACGTGCATCCACATTCAAATAACAGCCCAAAAAACAAGAAGGAACAGGAATCTTTTATTCATGAACATGCAATTTTAAAAGATGAGGAATCAGTCGGCTGAAATAACAAAAGGAATTGATTGGACCCTCGTGGTTGTATATGCAGTGTTGGTAGCAACTGGTATCATGTGTATTTTTGCTGCGACCTATCGCGATGAATCCATCATCAATGGATTTTTATCATTTAAAACAGATTACAGTAGGCAGCTTTATTATTTTGCCATCTGTACAGTTCTTGCTGTTTTTATTTTACTAACTGATAGTAAATTTTTTACTGCAACTGCTAATATTTTTTATTTTTTGGGAATTGTATTGTTGATTTTAGTATTTCCGTTTCATACAGATGTGAAAGGCACAAAATCAATTATACGATTTTCTGGATTTCAATTGCAACCAGCAGAATTATGCAAAGTATTTGTCAATCTTGTATTGGCAAAATACCTGTCTTCTTTAGACATGAATTTCAAAAAAACCAGATCTCAATTGCTGGCTTCTGCATTGATTTTGCTGCCTGCTGTGCTTTCCATTCTACAAAGTGAAACAGGATTGGCATTGGTGTATTTCTCTTTTTTCTTGGTTTTGTATAGGGAAGGATTGCCTGCCTCCATTTTGGTGGTAGGATTTGCTGTTGCATTGCTGGTGGTGTTAACACTCCTTATAGATCAAAATGTCCTGGCCATTATATTAACTGCATTGGCTGTATTGTTTCTATATCTATCAAGAAGAGAATTGAAAAGAAAACGTGGATTGTTTTTACTTATTGTTGCTATATGGGCATTGTGTGTTGGCATACAACGCTTTGCGGTTCCATATTTTTTCTCACAAGTATTAAAGCCATATCAAGTACAAAGAATTTACGCAACGGTTGGAAAAGACTATCAAGTGGATGAATCAACGTTAACGGAGGCTGAGCTTAAAAAAATTGAGGAAAAGAAAAAAGCTGGAAATTATAATGTAAAGCAAAGCAAGATTGCAATCGGATCTGGTGGTTTCTTTGGAAAGGGACTCTTGAAAGGAACACAAACAAGGTATGATTTTGTGCCTGAGCAACGAACAGATTTCATATTCTGTACCATTGGAGAAGGGTTTGGATTTCTGGGAAGTATTATTTTATTGGGATTGTATTTGTTTATGTTATTCAGGATCATCAACATCGCAGAGCGGCAGCGCAGCACATTCTCCAGAGTCTATGCATATGGAGTTGCATCTGTTTTCTTCTTCCATGTATTTATAAATATAGGCATGACATTGGGTATTGTGCCAGTGATTGGAATACCACTTCCATTTATGAGTTATGGGGGAACTGCATTGATTACATTCACTGTTTTGTTATTCATCCTTATCAGGCTGGATGCAGATCGTCAGGTTATTTTGAGATGAGTATAAAATAATTGAATGAAAATATTTCCATTGTCTGAGGGCAGTTTTACCATTGATCATTCAAAAGTTTTTATTCCTTTTGATGCACAAACAGACAACCTTCAAGAAAGACCACGTGGCAGTTTATTAGTAGAAATTCAACCCTTCTTGGTGATAACTGAAAATGATATCATATTATGTGATACAGGGTTAGGGTATGCTCATCATGGCGTTTTACAGATAATAGAAAACCTTGCAGCAGTAGGCATTTCATCCACAGATGTAACCAAAGTACTGATGAGTCACTTACACCGTGACCATGCAGGCGGACTCATTATGAAGAATGCCTATACGAGCGAACCATTTTTGACGTTTCCTCAGGCTCAGCATTATATCAATAAAAATGAATTGGAGTTTGCTTGTAGCGGTAAATCCTCTTCTTATGATCCTTCATATTTTTCTTTTTTAATGGGTCATGAAAAAGTAACCATGACGGAGGGAAATGGTATGATCAACAGTCAGATTAAATATGAGATGTCAAGCGGACATTCTTTGTATCATCAAGTGTTCTGGATACAGGAAAATGGGGAAACTGTTTTTTTTGGAGGAGATGAAGCCCCACAACTACAGCAAATGAAAACAAGATTTGTTGCAAAATATGATGTCAACGGTAAACGAGCAATGGAGTTAAGGCAAGGGTGGTGGACCAAAGGAGAGGAGCAACACTGGACATTTCTATTCTATCACGATATTAAATCGCCTACGGCATCCCTCTAAAAAAAGAGGCTAGCTCTAAAAAGAGCCAGCCGTTGCTAACCTATGAAAAACACCGAGTTAAAAATACATTAGAAAATCTGATAATTCAAATAAATTACCTGCGTCTATCAAAATTTGAACGCTCTGCCTCTCTTTTTTGGAACTCTCTGCGCACAAGATTTCTAAATTCAGTCTCGACACCGAATACTTTATTGGCTCTTTCTTGATCTACACATTTCGTGAAATCTTCACGGTACCTTTTCCTTACATCCAACATTTTTTGCTGTCTTTCCAATTGGTCATTGACAGATTGATTCTTTGCAATAGATTTTAGCTCGTTTCTGTATTGATTGAATACAGGCCAAAATTTTTGTGCTTCATCTGGAGTGAGGTTGAGCTCTTTGGTGATGAAGGCCATTTCCATGGCTTGTAATTTTTTCACCTCCATAGAACGCATTTCGCCTTCAGGTTTTTTCTGAGCGTATGTGCCAATCATCAACAGGCCGCTTACTAAAAAGGATAAAATCAACTTCATAGAATAATGGTATAAAATTAATTGATCGTTGTTAATTCATCAAAGCCGTTTAGGTCCATAAACCGCGAAATGTCCTTGTCTGGTATATCTTTTAACATTTCTGAAATACTTGAAGGGGAAACGTCCACCAAGGTGTTGTTTTCAATGGTGAGGGACTCTGCATCCTTTTCTCCAATGTCAAGGGTCTCCGCTTCTGATAAATAAGTTTCCATGGCTTCATGTGAAATGGAATGTTCAGCGAGGGAAACTGATTTTTCAGTAGGATTTGAAAAGAAAACCAAACCAACAATTAACCCTGAAATGCAGGCGGCAGCTGCATAGCTAACCCATCTTTTATAATTTATTGAAATTACCTTCGGTTGGCTTTCTGGTAGTTTTACATTGAACTGTTTGAAATACTGATCAGGGACTTTGAAAGGATTTACGTCTTTCATGCTATGGAGGGATGCTGAAAGAACAGGGTCTTCTGTTGTAAGTATCTCTTTTTCAATCCTTTCTAAAATTTTTTGGGGAAAGTTTTCAAAATAAGAGGATGGCAAAGAATAAGGTGTCGTTCCGTTTAGGTTAGCAACGGAGGCGCTTATTTCTTGTAATTCAATCAATATGTTGGTGTCCTTTGCCATTTACACTGAGACAGAATTTGATAAAACGGGTTTAATGATTGAGGATAAAATCTTCAATTTTCTTGACAGCATGGTGATAGCTTGCCTTTAAGGCCCCAACAGAAGTTTCCAGCACTTCACTCATTTGGTCATATGACATTTCTTCAAAATACCGCAAATTGAACACAACGCGTTGTTTTTCAGGCAGTTGCTGAATTGCTTTTTGAAGTTTCCACATGGCTTGTTTCTCATCATATCCTTTTTCACTGGTTAGTCGATTTTCAAGCTGTTCACCAACTTCGTCCATTGAAACAGCTGATCGTTTTTTTTGTTGTTCCAAGTAGGTGAGGGTTTCATTAACAGCTATCCTATAAAGCCATGTATACAATTTTGCATCCTCACGAAAGTTATCTAAGCCATTCCAGGCTTTGATGAATACATGCTGCATTACATCGTCTGCATCTTCATGTCGAATGACCATTCTCCTGATTTGCCAGTAAATTTTTTCCTGGTAACGTTTTACAATGATGGTGAATGCTTTTTCTCTGTCTATATGCTGTTTGAATAGACGTACCAGTTCATTATCGTCAATTTCCTGTAACATTCAAACTTATGACTTCTTTCTTGCAATGGCTTTTTCAGCAGCAGATACGATGAACTCAGTATCGAGTCCGTATTTTTTCAACAACTCAGTTGGGGTGCCGCTTTCACCAAACGTATCTTGAGTACCGATCATCTCGATGGGAGTGGGGCAATTCCTTGCAGCAACTTGAGCAACGCTATCACCCATCCCGCCAATTACATTGTGTTCTTCTGCAGTTACTGCACAACCTGTTTTTGTAAGGGATGTTATGATTGCTTTTTCGTCCAGTGGTTTGATGGTATGCAAATTGATCACATCTGCATGTATACCTTTTTCTTTTAAAATTCTTGCTGCTTCAACCGCTTTCCATACAAGGTGGCCACATGCAAAGATGGAAACATCATTTCCAACTGCAAGTTGTTGCGCTTTTCCGATCACAAATTTTTCATCAGCTGGGGTAAATATGGGCCAAACGGGTCTTCCAAATCTCAAATAAACTGGTCCCTCGTATTCAGCAATAGCGATGGTTGCAGCTTTGGTTTGATTGTAATCGCATGGTACTATGACTGTCATGCCAGGAAGCATTTTCATCAATCCAATATCTTCAAGGATTTGATGGGTAGCTCCATCTTCACCTAATGTGAGTCCAGCATGGGATGCACATATTTTTACATTTTTTCCAGAATAAGCAACCGATTGTCTGATTTGATCGTATACTCTTCCGGTTGAAAAATTTGCAAAGGTGGTCGTAAAAGGAATTTTGCCGCCAATGGTTAAACCTGCTGCGATGCCTATCATATTAGCTTCCGCAATTCCGCATTGAATAAATCTTTCAGGGAAAGCTTTGATGAATGCATTCAGTTTAAGTGATCCAGCCAAATCTGCAGTGAGTGCAACTACATTGGGATTGGTTTTTCCCAATTCAAAAATTCCATCACCAAATCCACTTCTGGTATCTTTTTGTCCGGTAACCTGAATACTTTCCAGCATCTTTAAAAAATTTCATGCAAAATAATACTAATTAAGGGTTTTGGCGGATTGCCAGGTTAAAAATTCCCTTAATTCAATCTTTTGTTTGGAAGATCCAGATGGGTGGGAAGTTTCTCAATGTATTGTTCCCATTTCCATGCGCTGCGCATGATATCGTTGATATCGTATGTTGGAATCCAGCCAAGTTCTTTTCTTGCCTTGTCATTGTTAGCATAAATCGCAATCACATCTCCGGGTCTTCTTGGTCCAATGATATAGTTGAGTTGTTTGCCTGTGGTGTCTTCAAATGCTTTGATGGATTCCAGCACGGTGATGCCATCTCCAGATCCAATATTAAATACTTCGCAATTCGTCTTGTTTTTTCCTTGTATTAAAAAATCCAATGCAAGGGTGTGTGCGTGTGCGAGATCACATACATGTATCATGTCTCTGATACAAGATCCGTCGCGTGTTGGATAATCATTTCCGAAGACAGTCAACTGAGGTATTTTCCCAATGGCAGTTTGGGTAATGACAGGAGTGAGGTTTTGTGGACGATCAATAGGCAGTTCACCAATCAATGCAGTGTCATGTGCTCCTGCTGGATTGAAGTACCGCAGCAAAATGGCATTTGTTTTTTTATTGGCTGCTGCAAAAGATTCTATCATTTGTTCACCCATCTGCTTGGTAAGTCCATAGGGCGATTCAGCCTGTTTTCTGGGGGTATCTTCTGTAACTGGTATTTGATCTGGGTTCCCATAAACCGTGCAAGATGAAGAGAAAACAAACTGTGGAATGTGAAAATCTTCTATGCATTGCATCACATTGATCAGTGATTGCAAATTGTTCTGGAAATACAAGAGGGGCTTTTCAACTGATTCACCTACAGCTTTGTAGGCTGCAAAATGAATGACGCCAATAATAGATGGATTTTCTTCGAAGATGGCTCTGGTTTCATCGAAATTGCATAAATCAACTTTGTAATTTTTAATTTTTTTACCTGTGATTTTTTCAACTCCTTGTAACATGCCGATGGTTGATCGGGAATTGTTGTCTACTGATATAACGTCGTAGCCATTTTGAATTAGATCTACAAGAGTGTGAGATCCAATATACCCAGTGCCGCCAGTAACCAATACCTTTTTTGACATTGCATTAGTTGATGAGGTCCATTAAATATTTTCCATATCCACTTTTCAACAGTGGTTCAGCTAATTTAACCAGTTGATCTGTATTGATAAAGCCTTTTCTCCATGCAATTTCTTCTATACATGCCACTTTGATTCCTTGTCTTTGTTCAATGACTTGAATAAATTGTGATGCTTGCATCAGGGAGTCGAATGTGCCGGTATCCAACCAGGCAGTACCTCTATCTAAAACGGAGACACTGAGTTTTCCTCTTTTCAGGTATTCGAGGTTTACATCTGTTATTTCGTATTCACCCCGTTTTGATGGTTTGATATTTTTTGCGATTTCCACAACATGGTTGTCGTAGAAATAAAGTCCTGGTACCGCAAATTTACTTTTTGGCTCTTGGGGTTTTTCTTCAATTGAAATAGCTTTCATGTCTTTATCAAATTCAACTACACCATATCTTTCTGGGTCACTCACCTGGTAGGCGTAAACAATACCGCCATCTGGATTGGCATTTTTCTCCAACATCTTACCAAGTCCCATTCCATAAAAAATATTGTCTCCCAGCACCAATGCACAAGAATCATTTCCAATGAATTGTTCGCCAATTACAAAAGCCTGAGCGAGTCCGTTGGGCAGTGGCTGTTCAGCATAGCTGAAGTTCACTCCAATTTGACTGCCATCTCCAAATAATTTTCTGAATTGAGGCAAATCCTGTGGAGTGGAGATGATCAAAATATCTTTTATCCCTGAAAGCATGAGGGTAGACAAGGGATAATAAATCATCGGTTTATCATACACAGGCATGATCTGCTTGCTGATAGCATAGGTGATAGGGTAGAGCCTGGTGCCGGATCCTCCAGCCAAAATGATGCCTTTCATGAGTGTAATTTTTGCAAAAATAAGGGATAATCAACTGCGGATTTTCCCACTTTTTGTTATGACTCAATAAATGATAGGATGTTAATTATAATATTGAAGTTCATTTTGCCTAAACACTGCTGGTATTTCTTCGTGAATTGATTGAATACTACGAACTTCGTTTCTAGATGCAGCATTGAAGATATTCGCGATAATATCTTTTGTACTTTCAATCAGCTCTAGCTTAGATGATTGGGTTTCAAATATCCATTTGTTGAAATGCATCGGGAAGTATTCGTCAATTTCATGGATCGAAGTAACATTGAAATCTTTTGTCAAAGCTGCTGCATTGCATTGTTGTTCATATTGACCAGTGATAGGTACAACCATAAGTTTTTTTTCCAGATAAAGTGCTTCAGCAGGTGTTTCAAATCCTCCGCCTGTTATGAGACCATGGCATGAAATCAAACTTTGATTGAAAAGTTCTTGGTTGATGGGTAATATTTTTACATTTTCCTCTTGGTATGAAATATCAGTAGTGTTTGAGAACACCTGAAATCTTTGTTTTTTTAATTGTTTGAAAATTTTTACCAAATGTTTAGTTGAATACTGTGATATGTATACAGTAATGTGACCTTCATCTACAGGAGTAGCCTCTAATATCTTCTTTTTAATAATTGGCTGAAAAATGAACTCGTCATATTTTTTGAAATGTAGCCCAATCGTTTTGGTGCCATTTGCATAGTTGGACAATACGAATTCACCTTTGAAATCTTTTTTTTGTGGTCTGGGTACCCATGGACTTTTGAAACTTGCTTGATGTCCAAAATGCACACTGGGTATGTGTTTTATTTTACAAGATAAAGAGGTGATGCATTCAAAATCATTGATAACCAAATCATATTTTTCTATTGGTAGATACTTTGCCTCTCTCCAGATCTTCTTAGGATCTGCGTTTTTTATGGTTTTCCATAAATCTATCTTCCCTTTACTTTGATCGTATTCTAAGCTCAATCCTTTGCTCCTATAGGCTATTGGTAAGTCTTTTTTCAAATCATAATTCGACCCACTCAAAAAGATGTCAACCTCGCCGTATTCTCTTAAGAAGGGCAAAATTTCGATTGCTCTACTGATGTGCCCATTTCCCGTAGCTTGTACAGCGAAAAAAATTTTCATAAATTATCTAGCTGATGTACTTATTGAGTGAAATAGAAGAGCCACATCTTCAGAAAGCACATCCAGCCTTGGTATGCTGTTTTCAATCTTCAGTTTAATTACTTCCTTAATGGATGTTTCTATTTCGTTGAATGTATATATTTCCCAAACACCATTCATGTATTCTAAGGTGGTAAGATTTTCAATCCAATCTCCACTGTTCATATAATTAACAGCTCCTTTTTCATTCTCCACTTTTCTAATTTGAGGTTGATGTATATGACCACATATCACATTTTTATATCCATTGTCAATGGCAAGTTCAGCTGCTGTTAGTTCAAAATTTCCAATCCATGACACTGCTTTTTTTACACTGTTCTTGACCTTTTTACTAAAACTCATTTTCTCTTTTCCAAGTAATTTTAAACACCAATTTATAGCCCTATTGAACAAGATAAGTAGATCATATCCGTGACCTCCTAATTTAGCAATGATCTTTGCACTTCCTTTTGTAGTTGCATCAAAAATATCACCATGAAAGATCCATGTTTTCTCTCCATCAATGTCTAAAACCAATTTATCTACAAGTTTTAAGTTTCCCAATTCTAAACCACTGTAGCGTCGCAGCGTTTCATCATGATTTCCTGTAATGTAAACAACTTGAGTTCCTTTGGACATGAGGCTAAAAATTTCCTTGATAACCTGCATGTGAGATGCTGGGAAGTAGTGTTTTCTGAATTGCCAAATGTCAATGATGTCTCCATTCAAAACAAGTAATTTCGGTTGTATACTTCTTAGGTAGCTTACCAACTCAGTTGCATGACATCCGAAAGTGCCTAAGTGAACATCGCTCAATACGACAACATCAAGCTTGCGTTTAGACATGTGTGAAGTTTTTCAAAGTTCTTCATGTCATGTAATTAAATTGCTAAGGTGGGGTTAACAAATGGGCAATTCTGTCTTAATTGAATGTTAAGCAGAAAATTGTGCATACAAGTGCTGGATAAGGCCATCTGCCAGACCAATTTTAGGAACAAGTATTTCTTCAATATTTGCCCATTTCATTACTTGCATATAAATCAAAAGAGCAGGAACTATCACATCTGCACGGTCTTCTCGTAAATTGTAATTTCTTATGCGTTCCTGTAATGAGCATGCCGAGAACTCTTTATAGTAATCTTTGAGTAAATTGATATCAAGTGATTTACCATC
The DNA here is from genome assembly GCA_964344065.1 of uncultured Sphingobacterium sp. Lineage (GTDB taxonomy): Bacteria > Bacteroidota > Bacteroidia > Chitinophagales > Chitinophagaceae > Pollutibacter. The sequence continues at coordinate 10,169 of CAYFLQ010000028.1, forward strand.
TTTCTTTTTACTAAGTGAAAACACTTTATTGATGTTTCCTCCTGTGCCGATGGCTGTAGTATTTTTTATTCCTTTAATGTTTTCTCTGATTTCTTCCTTCATGAGATCCCAATCACTATCTTTTACCATATTCTTTAAGATCCTAATGGTGCCTATGTTGAAAGATCTTTTATAAACCAATTTGTTATTGCTAAAAAATGTGATCTCAGTGCTTCCGCCACCTACATCAATATACAAGTAATTGTTATTGCTATTCAGATGTTCGGCAATATGTGATTCATAAATGAGAGAAGCTTCAAAATCTCCGCTGATAATTTGGATGTTGATACCGGTTTCAAGAAAAATTTTTCTTACTACTTCATTCCTGTTCTTTGCATCTCTCATTGCACTGGTTGCAACCGCAATATGACGATCAACTCTGTATGCATTCATGAGGTGAGCGTAAGCCTTCATCGTTTGAAGAATCATGCCTTTCTTAGGCTTTGATATTTCACCTGTTTCGAATACATCAAATCCTAAGCGAAGTGGGACACGGACAAGATTTAATTTATTAAAACGCGGTTCTTCTTTTTCATGTGTAATAACCTCACTAATCAGAAGTCTACACGCGTTGGTTCCAATATCTATAGCTGCTAATCTCAAATACTTTACCGTTATTTTTTAGACAATAATTGAAAAATCTCTTGTTGAGATCTTGTGCTTTTTTTTCCTTGTAAATGTACGTAGTTGTTGTGGAAGTGTAGATTTAAATTTCTGGCTTTTACGTTGTCTTTTAGTTGAATATGAAGTAGATGTATGAGCTCGTTTTTTAATTGTGTGTTCATAACAGGACAAGCAACTTCTATTCTGTGATCAAGATTTCGAATCATCCAATCTGCGCTGGATATGTACACATCAGGATCACCATCATTGTGAAAAACCAATACCCTTGCATGTTCAAGAAATTCGTCCACAATGCTGATGGCATGTGGTTCAATTTCTTTCTTTTTTAAAATTTTCTTAGCACAATAAATTCCTCTGATGATCAAATCAACTTTTACACCCATGCTGCTGGCTGAATATAATTTTTCCACCAGGCCTAAGTCACTTAGAGAATTTAATTTTAATAAAATGGCTGCCGGTAACCCCTTTTTAGCATTCTTGATTTCTTTATCTATTTTATGAATAATTTTCTTTCGCATGCTTGTCGGACTTACCATCAACGT
>CAYFLQ010000029.1:0-11013 GCA_964344065.1 uncultured Sphingobacterium sp.
GGAGTAATCTTTAGTCTTCGATTGTACCTAAATTGAACAATAAGCTAAAGCGAATGGTATTGGAAAGCGGATTCCGGTTTACGCCAGATCCTGATGGGATTAAATAAGAAAGGTTGATGTCTAAATTGTTATATCTGAACCCTGCACCCATTGAAAAATATTGACGATTTCCCTTGTTTTTGTTTTCATAAAAATACCCGGCTCTGAAAGCAAATTGTTCATTGTATACAAATTCACCTCCCAGTGAAAGTGCATATTCCTTTAACTCTTCTGAAAATCCGCCAGGAGCATCGCCAAATGAAGAAAACCAACTTCCAACCACTCCCTTGGATCGATAATTAACCATCCCTGCACTATCGCCTAATAAAGGTGGAGTTGGAACCATCAACTTATGTATATCCATCCCAAAGGATACCCTGTTTACCTCATTGCTTACAATCGTATACATAGCCCCAAGCGTCATATTTGCTGGGATAAAATCTCTTTGTGTTGCATCACCAGTATAACTGATTTTTGAACCTAAATTAGAAAGGGAAAGTCCAGCAGAAAGGCCTGTACCTTCCTCAGGATTGGCAACATAATACAACCCCAAGTCGCCAGAAACTGCATTTCCTGGCTTATATGAAACTCCTCCAATTTGCGCATTGGCCAATGCGGAGTTGATATACCTCAGCGCAATTCCTAAACTCAATTGATCTGATAATTTTCGGGAGTACGCAAAATCCAGTCCTAGTTCTCTTGGTCTTCCGGTGCCAAGTGAATTGCCATAATTATCAGTGAATTCAATATTCCCCAAATTAAAATATCGAAGGGAGCCTGAAATGGCTTGTGTCTCGTCTAATTTTTTATACCCAGCAACAGAAGCTAAAAACACATCATTCAAACCAAGATCCTTCAGCCAAGGAGTATAGGTTAATCCAATACCTGAATTATTTTTTGCAAAGGGGTATTTCGCAACATTATAAAACTGTGCGTTGGCATCTGGTGTGGTTGCAACACCCAAATCTCCCATACCACCTGAGCGCGCATCTGGCGAAATTCTTAAAAAAGGAACAGCACTGGTAACCACATTGATGGTACTCTGTGCATTGATGGCTTGTATCTGACAAAACATTAAACTACCAACTATTACCTTGAGCAAATTCCTCATGGATACATTCATTAATTAATTAAGAAAAAATTTGAGTAGAGTTGGTGCTATATAAGATAGTTTGGTTCGTAAATGTAAGCATTTCCATATTAAAGCTTTATGAGCTTTAGCATTTTTGAGATGTTTTTACCTTCTTTCGATCTCAACGTCAATCTCGCAAAAAACATGCCTTTTTGCACATAAACCCCTTCTTGGTTTTTGCCATCCCACTCAAAATCTACTGCAAAAACTCCGGTTTGGTTAATGACTTGATCAATCACTTTCATTCTTTTACCCTGTGAATCAAAAATTTCCAATAAACAGGTATATCCTAACGTGGTTGTATTCAATTCAGCTTCCAATCGAGTATTGGAATTAAAAGGATTGGGATAGCATTTGAAGGTATTGATCGGACTTAGCTTTTCGGACTCCACAAAAAATTCAATCTTCTTTGTGCTTGAATTATTATACACATCCCATGCCTTGAGTAGTAGTGAATGTTTGCCTTCTTTTAATCCAATCAATGGATAATCAATCACTCCTTTGACATTGGAAATAGGTACATAAAATTCATTCAATACGATTGGCTGAGTAAAGGTTTCATCCAAGACCCCTGTAATCTCATGGCCAATTGAGGCAAGTGAAAGATTGATTCCAGATGCATCAGATAGTTGAATATGCAACTGAGGATGCGCACTAACGATGTCACCATCTTTGAATGTACTTGTATCCAGATAAGCGATCATCTCAGGTCCAACCACATCTGAAGAAGCATTGGTTCCTAGTCCACCCACAACCAAAGATTGGTCTACACCACTTGCATCCAGCACACCGTTTTCTGCATAATAAACCAATTTGCCATTCCCAAAAGCATAATTGATGTCTTTGGGAATAGTCATCACAAAATTGAACTTGCCTGCTTCAACTTTTATCTTCCCCTTGTATAAAATATTTTCAAAAGCTTTGAAAGTGTTGACTTTGCTCTCTGCATCATTTGCCAAAGTTTTTATTTCACTCTCCTTGTCATAAAGAATAGGATACACATTGCCATTGAAGCTGCTCAAAAGATTTCCTGCAGGAGTTAGAATCTCTCCAGTTATACTATATGTATTCAATGCTTTCAATGTATCTGCCTTTGTGGTTGTTCCTTGCAATACAATGGATGTTGTATGGATTTGATAATCAGGCATAGCCAGTTTCAATGCTGGATCTCCAAGCAATGCAAACTTTCTGGCGTTTACATAGTCAGTACTATTTGAATACGTATAGTTTTTTGCTTGCTGAATTGCAATGCCTAAAGTAGGATACAGATTATTGGCCGATCGAGTGGTGAGCGACGATAGAAATGCGTTGTTCATTTCCCGGTTGCTTGATGCAAATACCAATCTGGTTGTAGTAACCAGCCCTATGGCCCCCGTATTTCTTCCAACAAGTAAATCTTCGCCCAATGAGAACTGAGACGGATCGTCAAATGGTGCAAAATCACAGGTTGCAGTAATAAAAAAACTCAACCTGTTTTCGTTTTTCCATTGCGCCAGCAAATCCTTGTCCAACACCACTTCATAAGCAAGTCTTGTGCTGTTTCCATGTCCACTGTAGTTCCAAATCAAGGTGCCGTTGTTAATGTCTTTGAGCACCTCTTTGTTTACATCAGGATACCTACTTCCACCCGCATTGCTTTCCTGCTTGTATGCATCCAAATAAATCTTGTTTTCTAACAGCTGGGGTGCAGATTTTTGGAGCAGTGCAGCATGCAACTCAGCATCATCCATGTGCAAGTTATAATCCTCGTCATCTGCAATCAACGTCATATTATTTCTCCAGGGACCAAGCGCAGCATTGCTATTATACCTGATGATTTTATCGACTGTCTTTTTTGCCTGCTCTGCATTTCGGACAGGTAATCTTCCTATGCCCAAATCAAGCAAGGGTGCAGGTTTATTTTGATTGATGTTTTCTTGATCATCCAGTATTCCAAAATAATCATCCGTAACATAACTCATTAGAGGATCCAAAGACTCATCCGTTTGATAGGAGGGCACTAGGCTGTTTCGGACAGATGCCTTCTCCTTCAATTTGTATGATGCACTTCCAAATAACAATGCATACAAAGGCTTTACACCATTGTTGATACGAGATCGATCATACAGCATTTTTAAAAAATTTCTAATGGCGGTGGGATCAGGACTACCAGAAGAAAATTCATGATAGATCTGATCTACATCAACAACAAGCACAGACATTCCATCGTGTGCTACATGATATTCCTTCAAACGGTTCGCCTGTTCGATCAATGTTTTTTCACTGATGATGATCAATTGTGCAGAAGATATCTGATGCAAATTTTGAGAAGAAATTTTACCAACTGCAATTGCCAATTTTACTTTTGCAGGATCAAAAACAACATATTCGTTGTTGGAGCCAACACTATCTGTGAATGAAATTCCAACAGTAGTTTGAGCCATCTTGATTTTTTGAGGATTCTTTGCATCACTCACATCCCATGCAACAGAATTGCTCAATGCATTTGATATAGAAAAATTAATAGGAGTCTTGACATCCATCTTCTTTAATCTGAACGACAATTGTGATTGACCAAGCATATCCAACTTTCGTTTATAAAAGACCTCAAACCAATTCAACCAAGATCTAGCATTGACACTTCCACCAGTATGCTGGTATCCAACTATCATTGTGCTCCCAGAAAAAATATCTTTGGCACCCATCAAATGTTCACTCGCAACAGGAGATATCAGACTTCCTGGAATGGGTGCTGTAACATGATCAAATAATTTTTTCCCATTGAAGGAAACGGCAATATTATTGGCCTTATCTGCACTGCTTCCAATCATGCTGCTTCTTAAAAAATAGGACTCCCCAACTACCGCAGTTGATATGTTCAAATTAAATTCCCTTGATGCTATATACCCCGACTGATTACTGAACATTTCACCATACCACTCTTTCCCGCTTTTCAAAAAATTGATGCTATCTAACTCATAATGAACATAGTCATCGAACATGTCCACTTGCTTACCCGAAGCAGATGAAAGAGCTTTTTGTGCAACACGCTTACCTGTTCCCCCTCCCCATTGCAAAAAATAATAAGATAGATTAGAGTAAGGATTCTTCAAGAAATGAAATCCTATTTCAGTAGAATCCCGTATCCATTGATGAGGACCAGGCGCATAAAAAAGGAAATAGTCACTTCCATCAAAAATACCATCGCCACCATCATTCATTTCAATTGCATTTTCCTGCAAATCATCTGTGATAGCTGCTGCATTTGACTCAGGCAACACACTGCCCCCATTGCCAAAAAGACGTATTTGAGAAGAGGAAATACTGCCAGCAATACCTGCCAGTTTTAAATCATTGGCACTCAACTTGTAAACCCCTGCGCTTTCGACTGATATTTTAATCCAGTCGCCGGTTGACAAAACAGAAGAATTCGCATATTTTCTCTGCCCAAACGTACCAGAGCATATCCCTGCGAGGGTTAGAAAAATCAGGCATTTCTTCATAATGGGATGTTAACAAATTTAGCATTTACTAAACATAATAATTCTCACAATTCATTGATTTGATTTTATTTAACACTTAAATTTGTTACCTACCTTGGGGCCTCATAGGACCCAGGCAACCTTAAAAAGAACGTATGAGGAATTTTTTGTACCTGTCAGCTATTGCCATTCTGTTTTCTGCATGTAAAGGCGGTGGACTGTTTTCAAAAAATAAATTTCAAAAGTCGTCCGCAACTGGCTGGAATTACAACGACAAAGCCATGGGTGGATTTCAAAAATCCAAAATTGTGGAACAGGCTACTGGACCAGGCCTTCAATTTGTACAAGGTGGAACTTTCACCATGGGTGCAACAGACGAAGATGTGATGGGTGATTGGAACAATGTGCCAAGAAGAGTTACTGTTTCCTCTTTCTACATTGACAAAACTGAAGTGGCTAATATCCACTACCGCGAATATTTACATTGGATAGAAAAAACATTTGATGATCCAATGTACGAGCAAGTTGTCAATGCAGCTAAACCAGACACCTTGGTCTGGAGAAAAGCGCTTTCTGCCAACGAGCCATTGGTTGAAAATTATTTCAGACATCCTTCCTATAACGAATATCCAGTTGTAGGTGTAAGCTGGAGACAAGCAAGTGATTATTGCATTTGGAGAAGCAATCGCGTGAATGAACTCATCCTCGTGCAAAGAGGATTGGCCAACCCCAATCAACTCAAAACGATACAGGGACAAGGTGAGGAAAATTTCACCACAAAATCATATCTATTAGGAGTATATGCCCCACAACCAGGAAAGCCACAAAGAAAACCTGAATTGGTTGACGAAAATGGAAGGCCACGCAATTATGCAACGATTGAAGATGGTATTCTGTTGCCCGACTATCGACTTCCAACAGAGGCTGAATGGGAATATGCTGCGATGGGATACATCAGCCAAAATCCCAATGTAAAAACCAAAGAAGGCAAAAGAGGTGAAGAACTTTATATGAACAGACAGGTGTACTCCTGGTCCAAAAACGTAAATGGATTGCGTGATAGCAGATTAGGAAGTTGGCAAGGAAAATACATGGCGAATTTCAAAAGAGGTGCAGGAGATTATATGGGAGTAGCAGGTGGTTTGAACGATAACGCTTCCGTTACAGGTCCCATCAAATCATTCTTCCCCAATTCGTTCGGGTTGTATAACATGTCAGGCAATGTGAACGAATGGGTTGCAGATGTCTATCGCCCAATGAGCAGCAAAGATTTGGAAGATTTCAATCCGTTCAGAGGCAATGTCTTCACCAAGCTGATCAAAGATGAAAACAATGAATATGTTAGAGACAGTTTAGGCAACATGAAGAAAGCTGTTGTGTCTGATGAAGAAACAAAAAACAGAAGAAACTATCAACGCAACAATCTACTGAATTATGCAGATGGAGATTCGCTATCACTGGCATCTTATAATTCTGGATTCAATACGTTGATCAGCAATAAATCTCGTGTATACAAAGGCGGCAGCTGGGATGACAGAGCATATTGGTTGAGTCCTGGTACAAGAAGATACCTCGACGAGGATCAATCAAGCGCAACCATTGGATTCAGATGTGCAATGGATAGATTTGGAAGCCAGGAGGGAAATGGATTTAAAAACGGTATGCACTTTAGCAACACCCGACAAAATTCAAGAAAGAAATAATTCAATACTTTCAAAAGCCCCTTCATGGGGCTTTTTTGTTATCTTCATAAAAACCCTATAGAATGACTTTTCCTATTATATTTGGTATTCTTGCAGTGATCATCATCTTTGCAAGAAGACATTACAGAGCAAGGAACAACAGAGAGGAATAAGATGGAAAAATTGTACGCATTTTTTCTTGAACACCCCCAGGTTCAAACTGATACACGTGCATTAAAAAAGGGAGAGATATTTTTCGCATTAAAGGGTCCTCATTTCAACGGAAATCTTTACGCAAAAAAAGCCTTAGAAAACGGAGCAGCTGGAGTTGTAATTGATGAACCCATAGGCATAGAAGGTGATCATATTTTCTTGGTTCAAGATGTACTGCAAACTTTACAACAACTAGCATTGCATCATCGAAAACAATTCAACATACCATTTATTGCTATTACTGGTAGCAATGGAAAGACTACGACAAAGGAATTGATTCATGCGGTTCTCTCATCAACTTATAAAACGTATACCACGAAGGGGAATCTAAACAATCATATAGGCATCCCGCTCACACTTCTTTCCATAAAAAAAGATGCTGAAATCGCCATCATCGAAATGGGCGCCAATCACCAAAAAGAAATCCAAGGATACTGCACGTATGTTCTCCCAACTCATGGCCTGATCAATAATTGTGGCAAAGCACATCTGGAAGGATTCGGCGGAGTAGAGGGTGTAAGAAAAGGAAAAGGAGAATTATATGACTTCATTGCATCCAATCAAGGAATCGCTTTTGTAAACAGCGATTTAGATTATTTAATGAAAATGTCTGAACCCATACAACAAAAAATTTATTACGGGAATACATTGGGTTCATACAAAACAAGTATTTCTCAAAACGATCCATTATTAATATTGGAGGTGACTCATCCTTCCATCCATCAGCAAAAAATAAATACAAACTTGGTTGGCGAATACAATCAGCCAAACATAGATGCTGCTATTTGTATCGGCGACTACTTCCACATTCCATTCGATCGCATTCGACATGCTATTGAATCATACATTCCTAGCAATGCAAGATCTCAATTGATGGAGATAGGAAGCAATGCTGTTATATTAGATGCCTACAATGCCAACCCCAATAGCATGCAAGCTGCATTGGAAAATTTTTCAAAACATGCGGCAAAAAATAAAATCATCATGCTGGGGGCCATGATGGAACTCGGCATCGATTCCATTAAAGAACATCAACAGATCATCGAACAAATACAAACATTGAACTTCCAACAGGTAATCTTAGTGGGAGGAGATTTTAAAAACACGAATCATCCTTTTCATTTTTTTAACCAAGTAGAAGATGCCTGTAGTTGGTTAAAAAATCATCAGCCCGAAAACAGCACCATTCTCATCAAAGGCTCCAGAAGCATGAAAATGGAAAAATTGGTAGATGTTCTATAGTGAGACATTTATCACATCCAGCTGTTCCAAGAAATCATACCTTGCAGGCTATTCAGAGCAACAATGAAAAATTCATACCTCTACAGTGTATTAAACAATACATGTCCACGTTGTCGAAAAGGCAAGATATTTGTTTCCAATAACGCATATAAGTTGAGTGAGACAACAAAAATGAAAGAGCATTGTGATGTATGTGGTCAACCCACTGAAATTGAGGTTGGATTCTATTATGGAACTGGATATGTCAGCTATGCCCTCTCTGTTGCATTCAGCGTTGCCACATTCATCGCTTGGTGGGTTTTGATTGGATTTTCTTTAGATGATACCAGGTTTTTTTGGTGGATGGGTACCAACGCAGTACTCATGATTGTTTTACAACCCTTGTTCATGCGACTCTCTAGAAGTTTATGGCTTTCTTGGTTTGTAAAATATGACAAGAACTGGAAAGAACATCCATTGGAATCATTTGAAAGGATCGTACCCAATCAGGAAGGATAAGACCCAAAAAAGTCCGATATTTGCTGCTCTTAAACAATTGATTTATGGGCAAATACAGAGCAGGAGTACTACACGGTGAAGAATTAAAGGCTTTATATCAGGATGCAAAACAAAACCAGTTTGCATTGCCTGCAGTAAACACCACTGGAACCGATACCATCAACGCTACCCTCGAAGCAGCTGCTGCTGTCAACTCCCCTGTCATAGTGCAATTTTCAAATGGTGGAGCACAATTTATTGCCGGTAAGGGAATGCCCAATGATCAATTGCAAGCAAATATTTCAGGTGCCATATCTGGCGCTTTACATATCCACAATATTGCTAAATATTATGGAGTACCAGTAGTACTTCATACTGACCATGCTGCGAAAAAATGGTTGCCTTGGATCAGTGCACTGGTAGATGCAGGCGAACAGTTCAAAAAAGAAAAAGGTCAACCACTCTTCAGCTCACACATGTTAGATTTAAGTGAAGAGCCCATTGAAGAAAATATCGAAACATCTGTTCAATTCTATAAGAGAATGGCTCCGTTGGGAATGGGTATTGAAATTGAGCTGGGTGTAACAGGCGGCGAGGAAGATGGTGTTGATAATTCAGATGTAGAAAACGATAAACTCTATACGCAACCTCAACACGTGGCATACGCATATGAGCACCTGGGAAAAGTTGGAGAACTGTTCACCGTTGCAGCTGCTTTCGGAAATGTTCACGGTGTATATAGTCCTGGTAATGTTCAATTGCGTCCAGAAATATTAAAGAATTCTCAGGACTATATCCAAAAAGAATTCAAAACAGGTGAGAAACCAGTATTCTTTGTATTCCACGGTGGTAGCGGATCTCCACAACACCAAATCAGAGAAGCCATCAGCTATGGTGCAATTAAAATGAATATTGACACCGATTTGCAGTGGGCATATTGGGAAGGAGTATTGAAAAATTACAAAAAGAATGAAGCCTATCTACAAGCTCAACTAGGTAATCCTGAAGGTGCAGACAAGCCCAATAAAAAACATTATGATCCGAGAGTGTGGTTGAGAAAAGGACAGGAAACCTTCATTGCTCGGTTGAAAACTGCTTTCGAGGATTTGAATTGTATTAACAGAAATTAATCGTTATAAGTTATAAGTTGTTAGTGTATTAACCTACAACTTACAACTCACAACGACACCCCTCGTTTCCAAGGAATAAAGTCATCTTGATTCAGCAAGACTGATTTAGGTATTATTTCGCCACTTGCGGCTTTTATACAGTATTCCAGTATTTCCTCTCCCATTTCCTCAATGGTTTTTTCACCATCAACAATAGGACCACAATCGATATCAATGATATCATGCATGCGATTTGCCAATTTAGAATTGGTTGAAAGTTTTATCGTTGGACAAACTGGATTTCCGGTTGGTGTTCCCAATCCAGTTGTAAACAATATCAATGTGGCACCAGAAGCTGCTTTACCTGTTGTTGCTTCCACATCATTTCCAGGAGTACAAACCAAACTTAATCCAGGTTTGGTTGCAGGTTCTGTATAATCGAGTACATCCACTACCGGTGAGCTTCCACCTTTTTTACATGCACCTGCGCTTTTAATAGCGTCTGTAATCAATCCGTCGCGAATATTACCGGGTGAAGGATTTGCATGAAAACCAGAGCCTACTTTTTCTGCTTGTTCACTGTAGGCATCCATGAGGTGAATGAATTTCTCAGCGGTTGCTTGATTGGTAGAGCGATCAATCAATTCCTGCTCTGCACCACATAGTTCTGGAAATTCTGCAAGTAATATTTTCCCATTGAGCGCAACCAATAAATCTGAAAAATACCCTACAGCAGGATTGGCAGATATTCCACTAAACCCATCACTTCCACCACATTTTACGCCCACCGTCAGTTTATCTAGAGTTGCTGGTTTTCTTTCCTGTTTATTGATTTCCACCAACCCGTTGAAAGTAGATGCAATTGCATGCTTGATCAATTCTTCCTCTGACATACCCCCTTGTTGCTCGAACAATAAAAGTGGTTTATCAAAAGAGGGGTTGCGTTTTTTGATGGCGGCTATGAAATCATTGGATTGAAGGTGCTGACAACCCAAGCTCAAGATGGTTACGCCACCAACATTGGGGTGATCGGCATAGGCAGCAAGCAGGTTTTGGAGAATTTCTGAATCCTGACGTGTACCACCGCAACCTCCTTGATGATTGAGGAATTTAATCCCGTCAACGTTTTTAAATATTCTGTTTTGGGTTGTCAGTTGACGGTTGAAAGTTGACGGTTGACGGTTAACAGTCAACTGTGAACCGTAAACTGTATTCCCTTTTCCCTTGTATTCCTGCACCAACTCCCTTGTAAACGAAACATATTTATCCGTAACACCATATCCCAATTCATTTTGCATGGCTTCACGAATCACATCTAAATTTCTATTTTCACAAAACACAGTTGGAATAAAGAGCCAATAATTGGCAGTACCCACTCTTCCATCATTTCTGTGGTAACCTAAAAATGTTTGATGTTTCCACTTGTCAACATTGGGAGCTGTCCAATTAAATTGAACTCCTTTATAAGAATATGGCTCTGCTGCATGATGTAGATTTTGAGTAGTCATCAGGCCTCCCCGTTTCACATCTTGGGTAACTTTTCCAACCAATACTCCATACATGATGATTTCAGCATTTTTTGAAAAATTGGAAGTATAGAATTTATGTTTTGCTGGAATGTCCTCTGGCAGCTCAAATGATTCACCATCAAATAAAAT
>CAYFLQ010000029.1:11026-11303 GCA_964344065.1 uncultured Sphingobacterium sp.
CCTTTTTTCAAATCCCTCAAAGCAACAATTACATTGTCTTTGGGATGAATTTTTAGAACAGCTTGTTTCATTGTTTTGAAATTACATCATTTTTTTATCCCAGTCGAATGGAAACATTCATGAATGCACACTTGTATGTTTAATCAGATATGTATCTGCCAAGAGAAAATAACCCCCACACTGATTGATTTTTACAGTAAAAATTGGTTATCATCCCCTACTCTACCTCAAATGCAATTTTTAATTTTATAAAGTTTGATGTAGCATTTGTAATTAC
>CAYFLQ010000030.1:0-6029 GCA_964344065.1 uncultured Sphingobacterium sp.
ATCACCCAGATTTGTGCTTGCCAGCTCATGTTGGCATCTGTCATGAATTTTGAAATCAATGAACCCAGAACGATTCCACCTGGGAACCACATGTGAAACTTGTTCAGTTTGCTGTGGAACTCATTACCGGTGTAAGAATCAGCAATCATCGGGTTACAGGCTGCTTCCGTACATCCATTGCCTACTCCGATGAACAATGTTGAGATCAGCAAAACATTGTAGCTCGTAGCATAGATGGTAGTAAGAATTCCCACCAAATGGGCCACCAGGGCCACTTGCATGATAAGTTTAGGTCCAATTTGCTGATAAAAAATTCCACCTATGATCATGGAGAGTGGAAAACCAAGGAACCACATTTGGTTGATATGACCCAATTGAACAGGATCAAGATTTAATTGTGTTCCAAGTTGTGTAAGGATGCCGGCTCTTATACTAAAAGAAAAGGCCGTTGTAATGAGTGCAAAACAACTCGCATAGAAGAGACGGTTTGCATTGATTGGCTGGCTCATCGTTTTTTGTTTTTGGTTAAGAAGTTAATGGCTGAGCAAATTGCTCATTGAAAACTAACTAATCTTCCTTTCCTAACCAAATTTTAGGTCTTTCACAGGATCCCCAAATCTTAAGGTGCCAGATTGGCACCTCAAGTTGATAATTGATTATTGAATAACAAATTCTTCATTGATGATAATAGTTGATTTTTAATTTATGAATTCAGTAAATTCGTTACTATAATAAAATCATATGCCAGAATCTAATGTTTACGACGCGATTGTTGTGGGATCAGGAATCAGCGGTGGCTGGGCTGCCAAAGAACTCACTGAAAAAGGTCTGAAAGTAATCATGCTCGAAAGGGGCGAAAACATAGAACACGTAAAAGACTATGTAAACGCAACAAAAGATCCATGGGATTTCCCTCACCGTGGTGGTAGAACACAAGAGATGATTGAAAAATATCCTGTGTTGAAACGCGACTATCCGTTGAGTGAAACCAACTTGAACTATTGGGTGAAAGATTGGGAGTGCCCGTATACAGAAATAAAAAGATTCGACTGGTTCCGAGGATATCATGTGGGTGGAAGATCACTGATGTGGGGACGTCAAAGTTATCGTTGGAGCAACAATGATTTTGAAGCAAACGCAAAAGACGGTATTGGTACAGATTGGCCAATTCGATATAAAGAGATTGCACCTTGGTATGATTATGTTGAAACATTTGCAGGCATCAGTGGATCCAAAGAAGGTCTTGATGTCCTCCCTGATGGAAAGTTCATGCCTCCAATGGATCTAACATGTCTTGAAAAAGATGTTGCTGCCAGAATCAAAGAACATTTCAAGGGAGAAAGACATGTAATCATTGGAAGAACAGCCAATATCACCAAGCCGCTTCCTGGAAGAACCAACTGTCAGTTTAGAAACAAGTGTTCGCTGGGATGCCCATTTGGTGGCTATTTCAGCACACAGTCTTCTACACTTCCTGCTGCAATGAAAACTGGTAATCTTACCCTTCGTCCGTTTTCAATTGTTACAAAAGTATTGTACGACAAAGACACACAACGCGCAACAGGTGTTGAAGTGTTGGATGCAGAAACAAATAAAACATATGAATACAAAGCAAAGATTGTATTCCTCAACGCTTCTACTTTAAATAGCACCTGGATACTTTTGAACTCAGCAACAGAAGTATTTCCTGGTGGACTCGGCAGCTCTAGTGATCAACTGGGACATAATTTAATGGACCATCATCTTGGAGTTCGCATCACCGGTAAGGCAGAAGGATACGAAGACAAATATTATTTCGGTCGCCGTCCAAATGGCTTTTATATTCCTCGTTTCAGAAACCTGAATGGTGAAAAGAGAGACTATATCAGAGGCTTTGGATATCAGGGACAAGGCAATCGTGAAAACTGGAACAGAAATATTGCTGAATACAATGTGGGTGTTGAATTGAAAGAATTGCTCACGGAACCAGGTTCATGGCAAGTGGGAATGGGAGGCTTCGGTGAAATTCTACCATACCATGAAAACAAAGTAACCCTTGATAAGAACAAGAAAGACAAGTGGGGCTTGAATGTATTGGCCATTGATTGTGAACTCAAACAAAATGAGTTGAACATGCGCAAAGACATGTTGAATGATGGTATTGAAATGCTCGAAGCCGCTGGATTGAAAAATGTAAAAGGGGTTGATGGTGATGGTACTCCAGGACGCGGTATCCATGAAATGGGAACTGCAAGAATGGGTACAGATCCTAAAAATTCTGTTTTGAATAAATTCAATCAGGTTTGGGATGCTAAGAATGTATTTGTTACAGACGGAGCATTCATGACATCTGCGAACTGCGTGAACCCTTCACTTACCTATATGGCAATGACTGCTCGCGCAGCTGACTTTGCAGTGAGTGAGTTGAAGAAAGGAAATCTATAAGTTTTGAGTTAGGGGTTTTGGGTTATGAGTTAATCATCAACCCAAAACTCAAAACACATAACACAAAACTCTGTTGTAACTTTACAACATGTTAAAACCCACGCTCATCAAGGCTGCCAAGGCCTCTGGTGCTCTGATCAAAGAAAAGATCAACAGTAAATTTCTCATCGAACACAAAGAAGGTCCTAATAACCTTGTAACAGAAGTTGACAAAGCTTCTGAAGCGTTGATCATGAATATCATTCGTGAATCATTTCCTGATCATTATATTTTAAGTGAGGAAATCGGAGCATTGGAAATGGATTCATCCTACAAATGGATCATTGATCCAATTGACGGAACAGTAAATTTTGCAAACGGCATTCCTCTTTGTTGTGTAAGCATCGCCATAGAAAAAGATGGTGTCATCATCATGGGCGCGGTTTACAATCCTATGCTAGATGAATTTTTCTTCGCTGAAAAAAACAAAGGTGCATTTTTAAATGATCAACGTATTTCAGTAAGCGATCAACATCAAGTTAAACACGCATGTTTAGTTACCGGATTCCCTTACTCTTATTTAAACAGCGAAAACGGTCCACTTGAAGTGTTTGGCAGACTGATCAGAGAGGGCATTCCTGTTCGCCGATTAGGATCTGCGGCTATTGATCTGTGCTGGGTTGCAGCAGGAAGATTTGACGGCTACTATGAACACAAATTACAAGCATGGGATAGTGCTGCTGGATTTTTAATGGTGGAAGAAGCTGGAGGAAAAGTAACAGATTTCAAGGGTGATTATTATTCACCATATCAACCTCATCTTGTTGCCACCAATGGAAAAATTCACGATGAATTATTGAAATGGATTTCAAATACGCATCAATAAAATTTTTATGTCGAACAGAACTGAAGTAAATGATTATGGTGAATTTGGATTGATTCATCATCTCACAAAAAATATTGAATTGCAAAATGCATCATCCATATTGGGTGTGGGTGACGATGCTGCCATCATTGATCATTTTGGAAAACAAACAGTTGTAACAACAGACTTGCTGTTGGAAGGAGTGCATTTTGATTTGGCATACACTCCATTAAAACATCTTGGATATAAATCAGTTGTCGTAAACCTGAGTGATGTATATGCAATGAACGCTACACCCACTCAAATCACATTAAGTATTGGCATCAGCAGCAAGGTAAGTGTAGAAGCTTTAGAAGAATTTTATGAAGGGGTATACATAGCCTGTGAAGAATATGGAGTTGATTTGGTTGGAGGTGATACTTCTGCTTCACAAAAAGGATTCATCATTTCGGTTACTGCAATTGGCGAAGTGAATGAAGAAAAAGTTGTTAAAAGATCAACGGCCCAAAAAGGAGATCTAATCTGTGTTTCAGGAGATTTGGGTGCAGCTTATATTGGATTGCTTTTTCTGGAAAGAGAGAAAAAAATATTTTTAGAATCCCCACAGGTCCAACCAGATTTAGAAAATGAATCGTATGTAATTGGAAGATTATTAAAACCAAGAGCAAGAAAAGATGTTGTTGAATTTTTAGATCAACAAAATGTACTACCAACATCAATGATGGATATCAGCGATGGGCTGAGCTCTGAAATATTACATATATGTGAAAAAAGTGGTGTTGGTTGTGTGATCTATGAAGAAAAAATTCCTGTTTCAGAAGATTCAAGAAATGCTGCATATAAATTTGAAATTGATCCAACTGCTTGTGCACTCAGTGGGGGAGAAGATTACGAATTACTATTTACCATCAAGCAGGATGATTACGAAAAGCTTACACTCAATGAACAAATCAGCGTAATTGGATATATCACAGAAGCCGAGCAGGGTGCAAAAATCAAAACCAAAGGCGGTAACACCTTCGATGTTACAGCACAAGGTTGGAATGCGTTCAAAAAATAAACTACTCAGAAATAAAAAAAGAATCAGCGTCGCTCCAAAATGGAAAGCGCTCTCTTATTTTATCCAGTGATTCTCTCTGCAAACAAACTGTGTATACTTCATCTTTATTATCGGCACGATACAACACGTCACCCATAGGGTCGATTGCCATTGAGTCTCCAGCATGGTCGGTTCCATTTCCATCAGTACCAATTCGGTTTACACCAATAACATAAGATTGGTTTTCAATAGCTCTTGCAGTTAATAATGTTTTCCAGGCATGGCTTCTTGATGTTGGCCAGTTGGCTACATATAATAATACATCATACTCTGGATACATGCCTTCATCATCATATTGAAGCTGTTGCCTTGCCCAAACCGGAAATCTCAAATCATAACAAATTTGCAAGTTGATCCGCCAGCCACCAACATTTGCAATAGCCCGCTTTGATCCATGTGTATAATGCTGGTCTTCTCCTGCCAATGAAAAACAATGGCGCTTATTGTACTGTCCAACCTGACCATTGGGCAAAACCCACAATAGACGATTATAAAATTGTTCGTCTTCTTGTATAATAACACTTCCCGTTAGAATGACGTTTTTTTTCGAAGCAAGATCTTTCATCCATTCTACGGTTTCCCCCTCCATGCTTTCTGCCAATTTCTCTGGCTGCATGCTGAACCCGGTTGAAAACATTTCCGGTAATACAATAATATTGGTTGGCTCTTCTATAGAAGCAATTTTTTCTTCAAAATTTTTCAAATTAGACTGCTTGTCTTCCCAAATGAGATTGGTTTGTATTAAAGAAAGCCTTAATGATTCCATGGTTTAAAATTAATTCTTTTCTTCTTCCAATATTTCTTTCATCGCCTTAGAGATGGCTGCATTTTCATATCCCCTAGATAACAAATATTGTCTTGTTTTTGCCTGTTTAACATACGTTGTAATCCCTTGTCCCTTTATTGATAGCCACTTTTTTTTCATAATTTTTGAAAGGGTTTTTTCATAATCGATCAGGTCGATTTCCTCACGAATTGCTTTTTGTATACTATAAGAAGAAACACCTTTTTTCTTTAATTCGGCTTCAATTTTTTTCTTTCCCCATCCTTTCATTCTATACTTCCCCCCCACAAAGGCCCTGGCAAATCTTTCCTCGTTCAAATAGCCATCCTCTATCAATTTTGAAACGATTTCGTTTACATCCGACCAGCCTATCCCCATACCCGCCAGCTTTGTTTTCACTTCTATGTGTGTTCTCTCCTGAAACGCACAATAATGACGGATTTTAACAAGCGCCTGCTCAGGGGTTAACCGTTTCTGAAATGATTTTTTTTCCATTCTTGGAGGCAAGTTACTCTTTCGTAAATATTGAAGATTCGGTTTTCAACATAATCACAATGTTTTTAGCCCAAAATGTCGAAAAATCAAGCCTTCTTTTCGTGTTGGTCAAACTATATTTGCTTCATACAAATCATACTTGAATATGAAATTTATTGTGTCATCTTCAGCCCTTCTAAAACAACTGCAACAAATCAATGGTGTTATTGGCTCTAACAATGTGTTGCCCATTTTGGAGGACTTTCTTTTTGAGATTGAAAAAAACAAGCTTACTGTTGTAGCAACTGATTTGGAAACGGTGATGAAAATTCATCTTGACATCGAGGCAAAAGACAGCGGTCGTGTTTGTATCCCTGCAAAAATTTTAATGGACTCTCTCAAAA
>CAYFLQ010000030.1:6039-11278 GCA_964344065.1 uncultured Sphingobacterium sp.
GTAGAAATTACTAGCGATAATGGTAAGTATAAGGTAATGGGAGAAAATCCAGATAATTTTCCAAAAGAACCACCTGCTGATGGTACTTCAGCCTTCAATCTCAGCAGTCATGCTTTGTTGACTGCCATCAACAAAACCATCTATGCTGTAAGCAACGACGATCTTCGTCCTGCAATGACAGGTGTGTTTTTTGAATTAGAAAAAGCTGGCCTCACTTTTGTAGCAACGGATGCACATCGTTTGGTGCGCTACAAATTAAAAGATATTAAATGTCCTAAACAGGACTCTTTCATTGTTCCAAAGAAGCCACTCAACCTATTAAAAACTTCTTTACCCGATAATGATGATGAGATTTCCATCTCATACAACAGCAATCACCTGTTTATTACACACGGAACCGTTGAGCTTTCTTGCCGACTGCTTGATGCGAGGTTTCCAGACTACAAGGTGGTTATTCCTGCAGAGAATCCATATCGCATGACGATCGGGCGCCAAGATTTTCAATCGGCCTTAAGAAGGGTGAGCATTTTCAGTAACAAGAGCACCAATCTTGTTACACTGAATATATCAGGTAGCGAATTACAGCTTACTGCACAAGATGTTGATTTTAGCTTTGAAGGAAACGAAAGAATGTCTTGTCAGTATAATGGTGAAGACATCATTATTTCTTTCAATGCGAGATTTTTAATTGAAATGCTTTCGGGAACAGAAAGCGATGAAGTAAAAGTTGAATTATCCACTCCAACAAAAGCTGGCCTCATCAAACCAGTTGAGCAGGATGAAAATGAAGACCTCTTGATGTTAGCAAT
The DNA here is from genome assembly GCA_964344065.1 of uncultured Sphingobacterium sp. GTDB lineage: Bacteria > Bacteroidota > Bacteroidia > Chitinophagales > Chitinophagaceae > Pollutibacter. The sequence continues at coordinate 6,849 of CAYFLQ010000030.1, forward strand.
GCCATTGATGTCAAACTAAAACAATATGAACGCTGTTATTACATATTTCAGTGATTTAGAAAAAAGACCCCTCGAAAGAGCGGGTTTTTTTATTGCAGGAATGATCTTGCTGTGGTCGGTAGAACACCTCATTCCTTTGATTCACAATCATTATAAAAAATCAAAAACTCGACACGCGGGCACCAACCTCGCGTTCACTGCAATTCATTTTATCATTCATACTTTTTTAGCTGGTGGGATCGTTGTGATCGCAAGCTGGACAAGTGTACATGGATTTGGATTGGTGAATTGGATTGGAGGGGGCACTCTTGTCACTGTCTTGATCACCTGCCTAACCCTTGATTTTTTTGGTGGATGGCTTTGTCATTTTGTTGAGCATAAAATAAGTTTGTTTTGGAGGTTTCATATCATTCATCATGCAGATAACAACGTGGATGTTACAACAGGACTCAGACACCATCCGCTTGAGTCGGTTTGGCGTGGGTTGTTTTTTTATATCGGAATTTTTGTTGCAGGCGCACCCATGTTTGCGGTGTTGTTATACCAAACAGCATTGGTTTTTATAACGGGTTTCACACACGCCAATATCAGCCTGCCAAAGTGGTTGGATAGAACGATTGGGTTTATATTGGTTTCCCCCAACATGCATAAAGTGCATCACCACTGGAAACAGCCATTCACTGACAGCAACTATGGTGCAGTGTTTTCAATTTGGGATAGGATCCTGGGAACATATATGGAGCTTGATCCATCAGAAATTAAATATGGGTTAGATAGATATTATCCAAATGAAAAAGACGAAGCGTTTGTTTCGTTGATGAAACGACCTTTTGAAAAATTATAATTGACACGTGAAAAAGATTGCGTTTATTCCTGCCCGATATGCTGCTACAAGGTTTCCCGGAAAGCTGATGCAAAAAATTGGTGAACAGACCATCATCAGTATGGTTTATCAAAACGCGGTTGATATGAAATTGTTTGATGATGTGGTGGTGGTAACCGATAGTGATGTTATATCAGATGAAATTATAAAAATCGGTGGCTCGGTTGTAAAGAGTAAAAAAGAACATCAAAGCGGAAGTGATCGAATTGCAGAGGCTTGTGAAGAAATGAATATTGATGTTGTTGTGAATATTCAAGGAGATGAGCCTTTTATAAAAAAACAACCTATTGAAAAACTGTTGAACGCGTTTGAAGATGGGGGCGTTTCGGTTGCGTCTCTCATGCAAAAATTTCCAGAAAACGAGTCGTATGAGAACACAAATATTGTAAAGGTTGTATGCAACAAATTTAATGATGCGCTTTATTTCAGCAGATCGGTTGTTCCATACAAAAGAAACAAAGAGGTTGAAGAATTGGTATACAGACACATTGGTGTATACGCCTACAGAAAAAACGCGCTGTTGAACTTTACAAAATGGCCTGTTGGTGTTTTAGAAAAAACAGAATTACTCGAACAGCTTAGATATCTTGAAAATGGTGTCTCTATAAGAATGGTAGAAACTTATGAAGCAAGTGTTGGAATTGACACTCCAGAAGACCTTAAAAAAGCAATAGCTTTTTATAACAAGGGTTAGTTTACTTTTTCTTATATACAGGGACTGTGCTGCATGGCTCTCCATACATCAGCGACTTTACAACCGGCAGAAGCTTATTGGAAATGGTTAAATATGCGGACGGCGGAATTTCAATATCACCACATCCTTTAACAACCACCCTTTTTTCTCTAAAGGGTTCAACATCCAGTTGTTCAATATTTTTTTCTATTGCTTTTTCTGTGGTTTCTTTTTTGTTGCCCAGGATAATTTCTCTTGCATGTGGTGCAAGCTTGGTGCTTACCAACATATATGCCCACATAGGAATGATTGCTTCTGTTGAACAACAAACTGCAACAATTTTATTTTTATATACCCCCCACTCAACCTGGTCAAGCTTCTCTCTGAATTCTTTCTCTTTCAGTAACATTTCCATAAAAAGAAAGTCTTTAATGTCAAGCTCAACGACTTCCTCGGTTGGATAAAAACGCTCAAGATCCAGAGTAATCAATCCGCTTTCAGCCACCTTATTTACGATTCCTTCCATTCTACAAAATTACCTAAAATACAAAAGCCACTCTTTTGGAGTGGCAGTTGTATTGTTTTCTCATCAGCAGAATTTCTAATATCCTGATTCCCTTCTTTTATCAACTATTTTAGCTGATTTTCTAAGGGCTTCCATTGTGCTATATCCAGCATATTGCTTCAGCTGAGATTCAAGTGCTTTTTTCTGTGCAACTACGTCTACAGCTGCGGATGGGAGAGAGGTCACGTTGTTTACTTTGATGTAAAAGACGCCACCCTGTCCTGTAATCGCATCCGATACATTAGACAAGTTCTTTTTATTAAACGCTGCACCAATTACTTTAATTTCTGTACCAAGGTTTTGAACAAAGGGATCGGCAAATTTAAGTGTATCTATTCTGCCTGTTGTTCCGCTCAAAACAGTGGCGATTTTTTCTAGGCTTTTTTCAGACCCAACCTTCTTCGCCAACAATTCAGCCTTTTTTTGGTTTCTTAAAATGGGCTCCACAACCACTCTTGCTATACTTGGAGGTTGTACCCCTTCTTCTGTTTCGCTTGTTATCAAAGCAACCACGTATTGATCTTTTAAATCGAAGGGCTCAGAAACCGAACCAACTTTGTTTTCAAAAGCCCATTTTACAAGCGCTCTCGAGCTAAGTTGTCCTGCTCCATAATCCATCTCCTTGATGTTGTCTGCATAGTTTTTCTGCAGCTTCATTTTTACTACAGCCTCATCAAATGATTTAGCATCTCTGCTGCTACCGGCAAACTGTGTTGCTGCTGATGAAGCTGTATTATCTGTTTCATCGCTTGCAATGATGTTTTTGGCGAGATACGCAACTTTATAAGCTGGTTCAAAATTCTTTTGGTCTAATATTTCCATCACATGGTATCCGAATGATGTTTTCAATACACCAGATGTTCCTTTGGGTTTATTGAAAATATAATTTGAAAATTCTTTATCAAGCGTTGTGGCATCAACAGATGAAAACCAATATTCTCCTCCTTTTTGTTTGCTGCCCTGGTCTTCACTTAGTTGTGCGGCAAGGGCACCAAAGTTTCCTCCTGCTTTTATTGCTGTATAAACACTATCAATTCTTTTCTTCGCAATGCTGTCTGGGGTTGTTGCTTGACCCGTTTGTGGATTGATTGTTCCAATTAAAATATGGCGCATTCTTACTGAATCTGGCATTGATTTAGATTCAATTTTTTTAGCAATCACATAACTTCCGGCATCAAGATATGGACCAACAACAGCACCAACAGACATTCCAATGATAGAATCTTTGGCGCTCATCTGTAATTTTGATTTGATTGCAAACCCATCAAAGAAAGGAAGTGTTGAATTGTTTCTGGTTACAAACCCCTTTTCGTCGTTGGTTGAGCGCATCTCTTCTTTTAGTTGCAGAAGCGAATTATATACCTTTTGAGAATCCGCAACGGTTGGGTTGGCATTAAAGCTTACATAGGAAAGGCTTTTAACGTGCTCTTGTTTAAAGTCTTCCTTGTGTTTATTTACATAGTCTGAAATTTCTTGGTCAGTAATTTTTATGGTGGAATCTGAAACTGTTGTATAAGGACCGCCTGCGAAGTCAATCGAAGCAATCATCGCATTGTCTGCGTTCATTTTTTCAATCATCCACTTAGGAACAAAGGATGCTTGTGTAAACAACGAAACATATTTCTGTGTCAATAAATTAATTTCAACAGGCTTGATAAGCTGGTCAACCACAACTCTCACATCTTCTTCCTTGGTGCTTTTTTTAACTCCATTAAACCAGTTTCTTGCAGCGTTTACATCATACATTCCGGTGTTTCTATCTGTAAACATTTGTCTAAACTCCTGTGGCGCATCTTCTGAAAACAACACAGCACCCAATTCTTTTGGTGTAACAGCAATTCCAAGTTTTTCAGCTTCTCCTTTTATTAGCTCTTCTTGAACATAACCATTCCAAACATTTTCAATGATGGATTGGGTCATCATTTCATTTGTTTGTAACCCTTGGGCGCGATATGCCTGCTCTGAAGTGTTTACTTTCTGGTTAAACTCTAATAATTCAATCTTTTTTCCATTGATGGATCCTGCAGTATTGGATTGTCCGCTGAATACGTTACCGCTTTTACCAATAAACGCATCTTGAACCAAAAACCCAATAAGGCTGATGGCGATCATCACCGACAATAACACGGCCGCTTTGTCTCTAAGGCTTTGAATAATTGACATATATATAATATTATATAAGAGTCGGCAAAAATAGGCTAAAATGAGGTATTAACAAACTGTGGATAACCCTGTTTTAAGCCTTGAAAATCTGCCAATTTATCAATTCCTGGCTGTTATATATGTGTATATTAATACCCTAACTATCG
>CAYFLQ010000031.1:0-2686 GCA_964344065.1 uncultured Sphingobacterium sp.
AAACCCATCAGCCTGCTCTACAATGGAGCTGAATATGTCAAACAATTCAACCCTTCCAAAGGAGACCCTTTCTTTCCGGTTTCAAACAATATAGGTAACATTAAATACCAGAAAAATTGGTACAACAACATAGAGATACATTACGATTGTGAAGATGATTATGTGTTGATCCGGGATATGCGCGGACTCCTCAAATTAAGACTCATCAATGATATGCTGGATGAGTTTGTGTTGGATGGACATCACTTTGTAAAAAAAGCATTGGATAATCCCAATGGCGAATTATATGAGTTGATCGTTGATGGTAAAAGAACCCTGCTCGTAAAATGGGTTAAAAGAATTAACTCGGATGTTAAGATGAGTGATACCTATGTATTGAGAAAACATTTATTGCTCCAAGCAAATGGGAAATTGTATCCAGTTGAAAGTGCTTCCGACATCGTGAGACTTTCGCCTGAACACAGCAGAGAATTAAAAAAAGTACTGCGCGACAATCATACTTCTTATAGACAAGATCCTATCAAAGCATCTGAACTTATGCTCAAAGAAATGGAGGCGAAAGGATGGTAAAAAAATTATTGTTCATATCATCCATGTTATTTTTTGTATCAGCTACAAGCATCGCACAAAAGATTTCACCTTTTGATAGCCTCGTAACTGTTCTTGAAAAGAAATACAATGTTCAGTTTTTATACGACACCAAACATACCGAAGGTTTATCCATCGGTACTGTAAACGGAGGATTGGAAGAAACATTAAAAACGATTTTGGATGGAACCGGACTCACCTTCTATATGGATGCTTACAAGAGAGTGATCATATCCAGAGGCAGCAGCGTTTATAGTCCGCTTCCAAAAAACTTTTTCAGCAACAGCACAGTTTCAACAACCACTGAGGATGCATCTAAAGATGAAGTAGTGGTTGTAGCACAAGACAACAAGGTGTATAATATTGGAACAAAAACCAACAATGCACCCAGTGCCATTATTTCAGGATACGTGAGAGATGCAAAAAATGGTGAACCCCTTAGTTCTACTTCAGTAATGATCGAAGGTAGTCAGGGTGGTGTATCAACAGATGCCTTTGGATTTTTCTCGATAACTGTCCCGAAAGGAAAACAAATATTGAAAGTGAGCAGCATCGGAATGAAAGAAGTATCCCGTCAACTCAATATCATCGGCAACGGAAAGATGGATATTGAAATGAGTGAAGAAGTGAGAAGTTTGAAAACCGCAGTGATTGTTGCACAGAAACAATCCAACGTAAGAGGAATGCAGATGGGCGTTGAAAGATTAAACATCAGAGCCATCAAGCAAATTCCCGCAGTACTTGGAGAAACAGATATCCTGCGTTCATTGCAAACACTCCCCGGTGTTACTTCTGTTGGAGAAGGAACTGCAGGATACAATGTAAGAGGTGGCGCTGCAGATCAAAATATGGTTCTGCTAAATGATATGACCATTTATAATCCAACCCATTTATTTGGATTCTTCTCCGCTGTTGATCCAGAAGTGATTCGTGGATTGGAGCTCTACAAAAGCGCCATACCTGAAAGATTGGGAGGAAGAATTTCTTCCATCATGGATGTTAGCACCAAAGATGGCAATGCCAAACAAGTTACTGGGACATTAGGCATTGGTCCACTTACCAGCAAATTCACATTGGAAGGTCCCATCGGTTCTGAAAAAACCACTTTCCTCGCTGGAGGAAGAGCAACCTATTCCAATTGGTTCTTAAAATATCTGCCGGATGTAACTTTTAAGAAAAGCAAGGTTTCATTTGCAGATTTGATGATCAACCTCACCCATGAATTTTCTGAAAAAGACAAACTATTTGTTTCAGGATACATCAGTGGTGATGCATTCAGACTAAACCAAGATTCAACGTATTCATATCAAAACAAGAATGCACGTGTAAAATGGAAACATAATTTCACGGATAAGTTTTATAATGTACTCTCTGCGGGTATTGATCAATATGATTATTCTGTAGATGGAAGCAACAACCCTAAGGATGCATTCCTATTGAAATTTGGCATTCAACAACTCAGTGCAAAATCTGATTTTAAATTTATACCGAACAATAAGCATGAGGTCAACTTCGGACTTCAACACATGGTATATAATTTAGATCCAGGGTCTTTAAATCCCAGCAACAGTGCTTCACTGGTTAAACCAAAATCTGTTGAGAAAGAGAAAGGCACTGAATCTTCATTGTATTTCGGAGATCAATACAGAGTCAATAATAAAATACAATTGCAAGGTGGACTCAGATATACTTATTACAGATTTGTTGGTCCGAAGAAATCTTATATCTATAGAAGTGGAGTACCAAGATCAGAGAATTCAATCGTAGATTCTATTCAATACCAACCTGGACAAACAATACAAACCTATCATGGCCCAGAAGTGAGAGTGTCTGCCAGATACCTTGTTACTCCAAGAACATCACTTAAACTTAGCTACAACAGTCTTCGTCAATATATCCACATGATCACCAATACAACTGCATTGTCTCCTACAGACATTTGGAAGTTGAGTGATCAATTCATCAAGCCTCAAATTGGACATCAAATTTCACTGGGATTTTACACACAACCAGGCAACAAGGGTGATGAATTCTCTATTGAAGCATATGTAAAACAAAGTCAACATTATCTCGATTACAAATCAGGAGCAAAATTGAT